>CAVBNJ010000180.1:0-6053 GCA_963596755.1 bacterium | reverse complement strand
TTCCTGCACCGTCTGCTCCATCCGCGCCAGAATCTCCGCCTCCGGCTGCCCTAAGTTTTCACAGCCGAACGAAAGCTCGCTCGTCGTGTCCACATTGAAAAACTGGGACCGCGGATTCTGAAACACACTGCCGACCATGGCCGCCGTGTCGTACAGCGGCTGTTCGGACACCTTCTGTCCATTCACCAGTACGCTGCCGCTCAAATGCCCTTCATAGTAATGCGGAATCAGCCCGTTGATCAGCCGTGTAACAGTTGTCTTTCCACAGCCGCTCTCCCCGCAGAGCACCACGCACTCGCCGTCACCGACGGTAAGGGAAATGTCGCGGATGCCGTTCGTTTTTTCCTCGTTTTCACCATAGGAAAACGTCACATGTTCGATCTGTATCATAAAAACGCTCCTATCTGATTCTGAAACAGGAACAGGACAAAGCATATCAGGCAGACTGCGATAAAGATCACATCCTGGATATAAAATCCGATCCTGCAGATGTTCGTGCGGCGCACCGGCGCGCCGAGGCCTCTCGTGAGTGCCGCGGCGGAGAGTTCATCCCCGATTTTTATCACAGACACCATAAACGGCACGAGGCGGTACTCGATCATCAGAAGCGGGCTTTTTCCGCCGAACCGGATCCCGCGCATCCGCATCGCGTCGCTGATCGCCTGGTACTCCTCTTTCATCGTCGGGAGAAAACGGAAAATGACCGACATCGGAATCACAATTTTCTCGGACAGGTGCATCCGCTCCATTGCCGCGATGAATTCGCTGACCGAGGTCGATGCCACGAGATAAGCTCCCGCCATAATGCCGGGAGCAAATCGTGTCATAATCGAAGTAAGGGCGAGAAGCAGAAACGACACCATGCCGCTAAGTCGTGTCAGTGCCAGCCGTTCCAGCGCAAAGCAGACGATGTACAGCACCAGGTACTTCGCCGCCGTCTTCCATTTCCGCTCCGATAAGAGCAGGGCAAACGGCAGAATGCTCAGCATGGGCTTGACATAGTTCATCACGCCTTCATTGCTTGTGCTGAACATCAGCGTCGTGATCATGAAAAGCAGAAGGAGCTTCGTGCGCGGGTCTAATTGCAGTCCCTTTCTTCTTTCTTCCATTATGCAATGCCTGCTTTCACAAAGTGTTTCTTCAACAGTGTCTTGCCGATCCATCCGCCGAGCAGTGCGAAGACGAAAATGCTGGCAACGACGAGCACAAGGCTCCAGGTCGGCATCACGGACATGACGCGGTCCGCGTACTCATCACCGAAGCTCGCTGCAAAGCTGGCTCTCGATGCTTCTACCATAAAGTACATCGGAATGTAAGTTCCGATCATCCACAGGCTGAATACCGCATAGCCGAGGATGTCTTTTTTGATGCTCTTATAGTTTCCGGATTTCATAATCAGATCGCCGAGCAGACCGCTCACCACGCCGACCGGAACACCCCAGTAGCCCATGCCGGTAACGCCCATCAGAAAGCCGCTTAAAATTGCCATCAGGGTGATCATGCCGAATTTTTTCACTCTCGTTGCAAACAGCATGAACGGGATGCCGGTGATGAGAACCCATAACGTGCCGAGGATCGGCAGAAAGATCGGGATAAAGCCAATCGGGATAGCCACGCAGCAGCCGAGTACAAAGTAGAGTACCGTAAATAAGCCAAGATTGATCAGATCCTTTGCCTGTAATTTGTTGTCCATTTCTTTAGATACCTCCATCTCTCTTTTCTTTTGTTGCTTTTTTGTCAGCACCATCTAACTACCAGATAACGTATCACAAACTTTAGTTAGTCATCTATAACCAATTATCATTTTGGCTCCATTTAGCATCCAGTTTTTCCGTTGACCGGGAGGGGGGTGGATTCTATAATAGAAGTAACTTACATGGAATTCTGATACAGAAAGGCGCAAACAATATGAAAATCAATGATGTGATCCGCAAATGTCTGGAAACGCCGGGCATCTCGATGCGGCAGGACGATTACAGCACGGAGCTTCTGCTGAATACGAACGACGGAAAGGGCTCTATGACGTTTTTTCCGCTCTTTCCCGGCATCACACTGGCATATATCTTTGTGAATGCCTCCGTCTGGCAGGCACCGGACATGAAACGGGATGCTCCAAACGGCAAGGGAATGCTGCTTTTTAACTACTGTGTGGAGGGCCGCTGCGAGCTTGTGCTGAACAATCAGAGCTACGTCTACGTGAAGGATCACGAGATTTCCCTGACGGAGCATTTCGCCGGAAACCAGTATGTCTATCCGCGCCATATCTACGAGGGACTCGAATTTTTTATCGACGCAGAGACTGCCGCGCAGCAGTGCGCATATCTTGGAGACGATTTCGGGATTCGTTTCCAGAAGGTCATCGATCTGTACTGTCCGAATGAGAGCACTTATATCAACGCCGCCCCGGAGGAAATCGCGCCGCTGCTGCAGACACTCTGGGGACTGTTTGATCTTCCGATGCCGTTCGGGCTCTCGCAGATGAAGATTTATACGCTCGCACTTTTTTCCACGCTTCTGAATTTAAAAGATATTCCAAAGTCTCAGGTCTGTGCCTTTTTTACGGAAACTCAGGTTGATATCGCCAAGCGCGTCGAGCAGATCATCACCGCCGACCTGCGCCAACATCACCCGGCGTGGGAACTCGCCGCGATGTTTTCGATCAGCGAGACGAGCCTGAAAAATTATTTCCGCGGCGTCTACGGGCAGAATCTCTCGACGTACCTGCGCGAGCTGCGCATGAAAACTGCCGCAGAACTGCTTTCCTCAACGCGCCTTTCCATCTCGGAAATCGCCGAGCAGGTCGGCTATCTGAATCAGAGCAAGTTTGCGACTGTCTTTAAAAAACAATTCGGCCTGCCGCCGCTCGAATACCGGCGTGCAAAAGCGCTGGATGCGGCGCGGTAAGGCTTGTAAATCCTTTTTCTTCGTGCTATCATAATATCCGTATATATTACATAGAAATCGGAGAATACCTATGATGCAGAAAGTAAAAACCATTGTCAGAAGCGTGCTGATCCTGGTACTGGTTCTTCTTGTCACGCTTATGATGTTCCAGATTCAGGAACTGCAGGGCACAGCGCGGGTGCTCAACTACGCGGGACTCGTCCGGGGAGCGACGCAGCGGGAGGTAAAACTGGAAATTTCAGACAGCCCGAACGATGATCTGATCACTTACCTGGATGATATTTTAAGCGGACTCAAATACGAGGACGGCCACTACGATCTTGTGAGCCTGAAAGACAAAGATTATCAGAAAAAGCTGGATGTTCAGATGGCTTACTGGGATAAACTGAAAAATGAGATTCAGAAGGTCAGATCCGGAGATGCCGAGATTACGGAGCTTGTGGATATGAGCGAAACGTACTTTCAGATGGCAGATGAAACCGTGGCTGCCGCAGAAACGTATTCCGAAAAAATCGCATCCAACATCCGCACACTTGAGATCCTGTCCGCGATTGTGATGATCGGGCTGATTCTTATCGTGATTGATCAGACGATTGCCGCCGTAAAAGTTGCCCATGCAAACCGTCAGCTCGAGCAGAAAGCCTACATTGATCTTCACACCGGTCTTCCGAACAAGAGCAAATGCGAAGAACTGCTCCACAACGTCGAATTTATCAAATCACCGACCGCCTGTGTCGTGTTTGATATGAACAATCTGAAACACGTCAACGACAGCCTCGGCCACTCCATCGGCGACCAGCTCATTCTGAACTTCGCCCGCCTGCTGCGCAACGCCTTCCCGGCCAAGGACTTCGTCGGAAGATACGGCGGCGACGAATTTATGGCGGTCGTCTACGACGCCGACCGCCAGACGATCCTCGAGATTCTGAACGAACTGCAGCGTGAAATCGACCAGTTCAACAGCTACGGAACCCAGTTCCTCATCAGCTGCTCCCACGGCTGGGCACTGTCTACGGACTACAACGAATGTACCCTCCGCACTTTGTTTGACAAGGCGGATAAGTATATGTACGAAAACAAAAAGCAGAGCAAAATGGGACGGCAGGATTAACCATTCGCTCCCTTACGGAACTCTTACAAGAAAACGCCAGAACCGGCATCGTACCGGAACTGGCGCTTTCTTTTTCTAGTTCTGTTTTTATTTCTCAGATATACTTCAGCATCGTCGCAATCAGAAGATCCATATCGATCGGTTTTGCCACGTGGTCGTTCATGCCGACACCAAGTGCTCTTGCCCGGTCTTCGGTGAATGCGTTTGCTGTCATGGCGATGATTGGGATGGAGGCTTTTTTCTCGTCGTGCAGTTTGCGGATCTTCTCCGTTGCCTGGTAGCCGTCGAGGGACGGCATCTGGATATCCATCAGAATCATCGCGTACGTTCTGGCCGGGGAACTTTCGATTTTTTCGACGCACTGGACACCGTCTGCCACGCGGTCCACGTGCACACCCTCTTCTTCCAGAAGGGCAATTGCAATCTCTGCGTTCAGATCATTATCCTCTGCCAGCAGAACTCGTTTTCCATGGAGCCGCTCTTTCTCGTCGGACTCTGTGGAATGCTTCGGCTGGGTTTCTTCGAATGTGGCGATTCTCATCGGGATTCGGACCGACACGGTGGTTCCCTCGCCCAGCCGGCTCCGGATTGCAATTGTTCCGCCCATCAGATCGACCAGTTTTTTCACGATTCCCATGCCAAGACCAGTTCCCTGCACGCCGCTTATCGTCGTGGATCGCTCTCTGGAAAAGTTTTCAAAAACATGTTTCTGAAAGTCATCGGACATGCCGATTCCGTTATCCGTAATGGAAAGATTCTGGTACACCCATCCCGCATCCGTATGCTCCTGCTGGGACAGCTCACAGTGAATCGTGCCGCCGTCCGAGGTATACTTGATTGCATTGCTCAGAATGTTCAGAATAATTTCTGTCGCACGGGCTGCATCAAAATAAAGATAAGGATGCAGAATTTCTTTCGTCGTTGTCACTGTATGATGACGCTTTTCGATCTCCGGATTCATCATCACCATACAGGCATCAAACACTTTTCCTGCCTGCTGCGGTGTCTCCTCCAGCGTCGTTTTTCCTGATTCAATCCGGGAAAGCTCGAGCACCTTGTCGAGGATCGAAAGCAGTCCTTCGCCGCTTGCCTGAATTTTTCTGAGATACTCTTTTACGACGTCTGCATCGCCCGGGTTCTTCTCGGCAAGCTTCGTAAAGCCGAGAATCGCGTTCATCGGTGTCCGGATATCGTGCGACATGTTAAACAGGAAATTCGACTTCGCAGCATTCGCATTCTCCGCCTGCACCTGCGCCTCTTTCGCCTTTTCCTCTGCCGCTCTTGCCTTCTGGAGCAGCATAAGAATGATGCACAGGATAATCAGAAATGCGGAGACAAACACGATCGTCACGACAACCAGATTGTCCTTCACAAAGTCCATCACCGTGACTTTTTTCATCGAATCCTCGTACATGGACAGCGCTCCGGTGAGCATGGAGGACTGCATCGCCTCCAGCGTCTTGTTCAGAACGGCCAGCAGCTCCGTATCTCCAAGACAGACAGCAAATGAAACCTCCTCCGGCTGTGTCAGAAAGACGCTGTGGAGTTTCTTATCCTCAATATACCGTTCCAGCTCTCCCGACTCCGCCAGAAAACAGTCTGCCTCGCCGTCCCGCACTGCTTTTTCCACTTCTTCCGCCGAATCATACGTAAGGATTGTCCATTTCGGATAATTATACGATATATGCCACTGCAGCAGTTTATTATCCTTTTCGACTGCAACACGGTTTTCCGCATTTTCGTTAAAATAATCCTTTGCCGTGACAGCCGCCATATTGACCTGCATCGCCTTGTTGGACAGGACGAGATTATTCTGTTCTGCAATATACGGATTCTGGCTGAAATGAAAAATCATATCGATTTCGTCGTTCTGCAGCGCCTGGATCTCCTCATCCACAGAGTCGAATCCGACCAGCTGAAACTCGAGTGTCTGCGTTCCCAGACAGTCCGCCGCAAAATCAACGTAATCATTTACCACGCCAACCGGTTTTCCGCTCACAGGATCGATCACGCTGAATCCGCTGTCATTCTTCAGATA
>CAVBNJ010000179.1:0-6071 GCA_963596755.1 bacterium | reverse complement strand
CATCCAGACTGAGCGGCCGGAGACCCATCTTCTGAAGCTGTTCTTTTGGAAGGCTTTGAAACTCTTTGCTGTTCCACTCGCCTTTTAACGTTCCGTCTTCAAAATAACAGAACCGGTCCGCCACATCTGCCAGCCATGCCAGGCGGTGCTCTGCGATCACAATCGTCGTTCTCTGCGCTTTCTGTTTTACGATCAGCTCCCGCAGTTCATGGATCGCGCGGTAATCGAGATTGCTCGTCGGCTCATCCAGCACAAGAAGTTTCGGACCGAGAATGCTCGCCGCCGCAAAGGCAATTTTCTGTTTTTCTCCGCCGGAAAGCTGGAAAATGCTGCGGTTCAGCAGATTCTCCACGCCATTCTCCTCGGCACATTTTTTTACTCTGCTCTGAATCTTGGCCGACTCCATCCCCATATTTTCACACGGGAATGCCAGCTCTGCTGTCGTATCGATATTAAAATACTGTGTCTTCGGATTCTGGAACACGCTTCCTGCGACCGGCACGTAATCCTCGATCACTGCCTCGCCGGATTTCAGTCCGAATGTGGTGCACTCCCCGGTCAGTTCCCCGTCAAAAAAAGAAGGGATCAGACCGTTCAAAAGACGTGCCGCCGTCGTTTTTCCACATCCGCTTTTTCCACAGAGCACCACGCACTCTCCTGGTTTTATCCACAAAGAGACATCTTTCAGTGCTTTTTCCTGTGCATTCTGATAAGCAAAAGAACTGTTTTTTAACGTAATCATCGCAGAACACCTCCAAAGAACAGCAGAAACGGCAGTGCGGCCGCCGCCATACAGCACCAGTCCACTGCTTTCATCTGGATTTCCACCATACTCGTATGGCGGCCCGGCAGGCTGATTCCCTTTGTCATCGCGGCAACGGACAGATCCTGCGCCACGTTGTTGCTGTTCATCAGAAGCGGGATCAGAATGTATTCCAGCGACTGTGCCGGATGGCGAAGCAGAGCAAATTTTCCCGCTGCAATTCCGCGGAATGCCATCGCATTGCGGATCTGGCGGTAATCTTCCGCCACGGTCGGGAAAAAGCGGATCACCGTCACGCTCGGTATAATGATCGCTTCCGGAATTTTCAGTTTCCGCATACCGCATACCATCTCACCGACTGTCGTTGTGGAAAATGCATACGTTCCCGAAATCACACATGGCAGCATCATACGGATACCTACGGTAAACATTGAAATAAAGTTCAGCAGCACACCGTTTGCATATGGGATGACGAACAGATCAAAGCTCACCATCACCGCATACAGAATCAGCAGGCGGATGCCGCTTTTTGTTTTCCCCGACAGAAAAAACAGGGCGAGCAGCATACCCACAAGAAGCATCTCCGCCGAAAGACTGATGTGGAAAAACAGCGTCAGGTTTGACAGCAGCAGCAGATACAGTTTTGTCCGCGGATCCAGACGCAGTTTCATGATACGATCCCAGCCTTTACAAAGTGTTTTTTCATCATCTTCTGACCGAACCATCCGCCGATCAGTCCGCAGATCAGTGTTGCAATAACGGCGATGACAAACGTGGTATTGTTGATATTCGCAAACAGATCCGAGATATACGCTGCATCTTTTCCGCGTGCCTCCAGGTTGGCAACGTATGCATCTTTCATAAACCACATCGGAAGCACCGGTCCGAACAGGCCGTAGGAAAAGATCACGTAGCTTGCCAGAATTCCTTTTTTGCTTTTGTAATTGCCGGCTTTTGCGGCAAAATCGGCGAGAATGCCCATCACAATGTTGGCGGCAAAAGAAACGATAAAGTGGCCGGATGTCATAAAGAACAATCCCATCACGATTCCCATAATCGAAATCGCGCCGAATTTCTGTACTTTTGCGACGAGCAGCATGTAAACGCAGCCGGAAATCAGCGCGCAGAATGCCGGAAGCACAACGTTGTTGAATCCCGGAAAGATCACGACGCTGCTGAAGGTCGCGATCGCCACGAGTACAAAGTAGAGCGCAGTGAAAACGCCCGTTGAAATCAGATCCGGTACGGTCAGTTTGTTGGTATCTTTCATAAAAATGTCCTCCTCTTAGGTCTTTTCTGGTTAGTGTTTTCTAACCTCTGGTGTTAAAATATGGTGCGCGCCATATTGTCTTATACAAAAATATGGCTGCACACCCCCTGCGCCATCCAGCGCAGAATCGTTTCATAATCCGGTCCCAGTTTTTCCCTGGCATAAACGGTCTGGATCAGCGTCTCGACTGCCGCAAAGGCAAGCTCCTCGCTCACCGACAGTTCCCCGAAATGATGCAGAAATTTTCGAAACAGTTCCTGTTCCGCTGCCTTCTGCTCTCTTTTTTCCGGCTCTGGGATCGCGCTCATGATTTCGCGGCTGTCCTTCATCCAGAACCGGCGGTACGGGCTGGTATGCACGCGGTCGTAACACGCAAGTACGGTCCGACACAGCGCCTCCTCCGGTGTCTCTTCTTTGGAATCCGCGAACGCTGCCATTGCCGAGGCAAAGAGTTCCTCGTGCATCGTACGCAGAATTTCATAAAAGAGCTGTTCCTTCGCCGGATAAAATTTGTAAAAAGCTCCTTTGGAAATCCCCGCGGCCTGCGTCAGCTCTTCGACTTTAATCTCCTGATACGGCGTGTCCATCACCATCCGGCGCGCCGCAGCGTGGAGTTTCTGCCGGATCTCTTTTCGCTGTTCTTCCGTAAATGCTGCTGGCATACTTCCCTCCTGTGACTCAGATTTGTTTTCAGTCATAGAGGAATATAGCATGACGGCGGGCGGTTGTCAATTAGTTTTAACTAATTTCAGCAACTTTTCTCTAACTTCTTTTTCTATCTATTTTCGTGCACATCGGTCAAGTTTTTCTTGACTTAAACTCGACTTCATACCTTATACTGATCTTAATTATGATCGAATTCCCGCCCGCAAAGCGTGGTTTCGATCAAAAAATGGAGGAAAAAACTATGGAATATCGGAAATTACCAAAAGGAACGGAACAGATCAGCGTGATCGGTTTCGGCGGATCGGGACTGCATCAGTCTTCGGAGAAAGAGGCGGTGAAAACCGTAGAGATGGCGATGGAGCACGGCGTCAATTATTTTGACCTGGCTGTATCGGAAGCCTGTGCATTTGATTACTACAAAACTGCTTTTGCAGGCTGCCGTGATAAGGTCTGTCTTCAGATGCACTTCGGTGCAGACTACTCAACCGGAAAATACGGCTGGACGACGAACCGTGAGCAGATCGACCGTGAGATTGACCGTCTGATGAAAAAGCTGCACACAGACTACATTGATTTTGGTTTTATCCATTGCATCGACGAGCCGTCTGACCTCAAAAAGTATATTGCAGACGGTGTGCTTGATCGGATTCAGGAGCTGCAGAAAGCTGGCGTTGTCCGCCACATCGGACTTTCCACGCATACACCGGTCATCGCCAATCAGATGATCGACACCGGACTTCTCGATGTCATCATGTTCAGCATCAACCCGGCGTATGATTATCAGCACGGCGACTTTGCCATCGGCGGCGCTGAGGAGCGTCAGGCGATGTACCGCCGCTGCGAGAAAGAGGGCGTCGGCATCACCGTTATGAAACCGTTCGCAGGCGGACAGCTTCTCGATGCAAAACTCTCCCCGTTCGGACAGGCGCTGACGAAAAACCAGTGCATCCAGTACGCCCTCGACAAACCGGGCGTCCTCACCGTACTCCCGGGCTTCCGCGGACCGGAGGACTTAAAAGATGTACTCAGCTATCTTACTGCATCCAAAGAAGAGCGCGACTACTCCGTCATCGGCAGCTTCACCCCGGCAGAATCCGCCGGAAGATGCGTGTACTGCAGCCACTGCCATCCATGTCCAAAAGGACTTGACATTGCAATGATCAACAAATACTACGATCTTGCAAAGGCAGGCGATGAACTCGCCAAAGACCACTACCGCAAACTGGAACTCCACGCCGGAGACTGCATCCACTGCGGCCACTGCAACAAACGCTGCCCGTTCCATGTCGACCAGATGGCGCGGATGGAAGAGATCTGCAAATATTTTGGAGCATAATAAAGCTCCAAAAAGGACCCTTCCCGGGAGACAGTTTCTTTCTGCCCTCCCGGAAGGGGTCCTTTTCTTTTTCGTCGATCTCAAAAAAGTTCTATTTTTCCACCGCTTTTTCTTCAATCAAATGATGATTCAGCCACTTTCCTGATTTGAAACGGATCGTAAAGATAATGGAACGCAGGCTCCAGTCTGCTGCCATGCCGATCCAGACTGCGATCGGGCCGAAGCCCCAGACGCGGCAGAGGTAGATGCAAAGGCTGACACGGCACAGCCACATGGTGCAGCAGGAAGTAATCATGGAGAATTTTACATCTCCGGCGGCGCGCATGCCGTAGCCCGGGACGAATGCCATGACCCAGCAGAGCGGTTTTGCGATCGTGATGAAAAGCACCATCTGCATACAGAGTTTCGCGCTCTCCGCCTCCATGCCGCCGATCATCGTGACCGGTTTTGCCAGCGCAAATACCAGCAGACAGCTTACGATGATGACGATCTCGGCCAGCCAGCACAGCTTTTTAATATAGTAGATTGCTTCGTCTCTCCGTCCTGCACCGAGACACTGGCCGACAACAGTCATCAGCCCGATGCCGACGCCGATGGCAGCGACTCCGTTCAGGTTCTCGAGAATGTTCGTCATCGCCTGCGCGGCAATGGCAACGGTTCCGAGTGTGGATACGGTGGACTGAATCGCAAGTTTTCCAAACTGGAACATACTGTTCTCGATTCCCGATGGGATTCCGATGAACAGTATTTTTTTGATCAGCCGAAAATCCGGCCGGATGGAAAGATACTGTTTTACAAAGATCGGTTTGCTCTCATCGCGGAGCTTCCACAGCACAACGACGGCGCAGAAGATACGCGAAACCAGCGTCGAAATCGCAGCTCCCGCAACGCCCATCTGGAATCCAAAGATTAAAACAGCATTTCCGCCGATGTTCATAAAGTTCGAAATCACCGAAATAATCATCGGACTGCGGCTGTTGTTCTGCGCACGCAGAATGGACGCTCCGGCATCATAAAGGCCGATGAACGGGAACGACAGCAGTGTAAACAGGAAATACACCTGCGAATTTCTCATAACATCCGCTTCCACAGCCCCGAACACGGCGCGAAGCAGCGGCACGCGGAAAATCAGACATCCCGCGGACAATGCAACGGACAGAACCGTCATAACAAACAGCACCTGCTGCGCCGACCGGATCGCACCATCCCGTTTTCCGCTTCCCAGATACTGCGAACAGAGAATCGCACCACCCGCCGCCAACGCAGACAGCGCCTGAATCACAAGAATATTAATCGAATCCACCAGCGAAACCGCCGAAATCGCAGCCGATCCCACGTTGCTGACCATCATCGTATCGACCGTTCCCATCAAAGAAGAGAGCAGCTGCTCAATGATGATGGGAACCAAAAGTTTTCGAAGATCTGTATTGCTGTATAAATGCGTTTGTTGTGTTGTAGTTTTCATCGTTCTCACTTCCGCATGACTTCATCCGCCGGATACGCTCTGCCAGCCCTGCCTTTTTCATACCTTTCTCTTTACTCTTATTTCTTATAGCTTTCTATCACACATTCATGCTCTTTCGTTTTCTTATCATAATTAATACCAACAAAAAGCAGATTTCCCTGATACTCCTGCAGACTCTGACAATATTCTTTGTTTTTGATCTGTGCAATTGCTCCTTCTGCACTTTTATCCCACTTCAGTTCTACAATCATTGCCGGTTTTTCCGGAAATTTTTTTCTGGGCAGGAAAACAAGATCTGCAAATCCTTTTCCTCCCGCCAGTTCGCGGTGAATGGTGTAAAAGTTTCTTGCAGCATACAGTGCCAGTGAAATCGTATAACTCAATGCATTTTCATCATTATACTGAATATTCGATGTCTCAAAATGTGCCTGTCGGATGGCCTCTGCTACCTGTTCCGGCCGGTTCTGCCAGATTGCTTCCAGTGTATCTGCTGAATTTTTCAGTGATTTTGACACTTCTCCCCAATCGGAAGCCGAAACGCTGTTGACATATTCCGCTCTTACTTCATCGT
>CAVBNJ010000178.1:0-6080 GCA_963596755.1 bacterium | reverse complement strand
AGGTACCGCCGATCGTTCCAGGAGCCGGAGCTTCCATGATTTCATCCCTTGCGACGATGGCAGAAAGCGGAACGCCGGCTGCGATGGATTTTGCGGTTGCAATGATATCCGGCTGTACGCCGACCTCTTTCCAGTATTCCGATGCAAACATTTTTCCGGTCCGGCAGAAGCCCGACTGTACTTCATCGGCGATCAGCAGGATGCCGTTCTCGTCGCAGATCTGGCGGACTGCTTTGATCCACTCCAGCGGAGCCGGGATAAATCCGCCCTCGCCCTGCAGCGGCTCGACGATCATGGCTGCGATGGTGTTCGCCGGTGCGCACTGCTCAAAGACAGCTTTGATGGAATCGATATAGTAGTCGCACTGTGCCTCTTCCGGCATTCCGGCCGGGTTGCGGTAGTAGTACGGGAACTGTGCACGGTAAACGCCGTCCGGGAATGGTCCCATATCGACAGCGTATGCTTTCTTGGAAGTCATCGACATGGTAAGAAGGGTTCTTCCGTGGAAAGCGCCGGAGAATACGATGATGTTCGGACGTTTGGTGAATGCCTTTGCGATTTTGACCGCATTCTCATCGGCCTCGGCACCGCTGTTTGCGAAGTATGCTTTCTTGTGGTCACCTTTGACCGGTGCGATGCTGGAAAGTTTTTCGGCCAGTGAAACGTAACCCTCGTGGGTGACAACGTTGAACATGCCGTGGAAATATTTATCAGCCTGTGCTTTGACTGCCTCGACAACTTCCGGCTGGGAGAAGCCGATATTTAAAACACCGACACCGCCGATCCAGTCCAGGAAACGGTTTCCGTCGACATCTTCGATCATAGCTCCCTCGCCTTTTTCAATGACGACCGGGTAAGCGCAGCGGATGGAAGACGGGACAGCGGCAGCACGGCGGTCAATGATCGCTTTGGCCTTCGGGCCCGGCAGGGTTTCAGTTTTGATTTCCGGTAAAGATGTTCTCAGCATAATAATGTCCTCCTCGTTTATATCAAGTGTGTTTGTTGTCTTTGTTTTTTACAATGCTGATTATGACGGAAAACGGGGCCGGATTCCATAGGTGCAAGGTACAAGATTTGCGGGGGCATTTGTGCTGAAAGCATAAGAGAAGTGGGACGAATGGTTGACAGGAGGGACGAACGGGAATTATACTGAAGAAAATTGTGGGATGAGAACAATGTGACAGGAGAGAACGAGCGATGGCAATTCAATTAAAGAACGTTTACGAACAGACAAAAGCAAAATACCGCCTGGAGCTGGCGGCAGGGGAGGATGGCCTTGACGGGATCTTCAACTGGGTCTATATTTCCGAGGATCTGAACACGGCGGACTTCCTGCAGGGCGGTGAGCTGGTCATCACGACGGGCGTCAGCAGTGTGGGAGACGCGACGTGGCTGTACCGCTTTATCGAGACGATGATCGCGCATCAGACGAGCGGGCTGATTTTAAATGTGGGAAAGTACGTCGGACGGGACGACATCACCGACGATATCCGCGAACTCTGTGACCGGGAACACTTTCCGCTGTTTCTGATGCCGTGGGAGGTTCATATCTACGATATCACGCGCGATTACTACAACCGCATTTTCGAGGAGACGACGGAGAGCCACGAGATTTCACAGGCGTTCCTGAGTGTGCTGTACCGCGACGGGGATTATGCGAAAAGCATTCACACGCTGGAAAACAACGGGTATGAGATCGCCGGAAAATACTGCGTGGCAGTTGCAGAGTTTGCGCGCGGCGCGGAGCAGGATGCACTTGCGGCGAACGGCATGGCGCGGCTGCGGTATGAGATTGGAAAATACAGAAATGAGAACAGTCTGGCGTTCACGATGCTCGAGACGAAACGGAACCTGCTCTTCATCTGGAAAATGGGCGACGCGGAGCGGATTGGGGAGGCGATGGAAGAACTGCTTGGAACAATCCGTCAGGTGGGTGCGCGCTCGTACGGCGGGGAAGTGGCAAAGGATTTCTGCATTGCCGGAATCGGCGGAACGGCCGTCTCGCTCGCCCAGTTAAAAGCCAGCCACGCACAGGCTGTCGCTGCGGCCGCGATGGCAAAGTATCAGGGAGAGGAACTGTATTCGTATGAGAAGATGGGATTTTTCAAGCTGCTGCTTGCGATCGAGGATAAGAAGATTTTAAAAGATTATGAGAAAGAACAGCTCGGCGAAGTCCTCGCGTACGATAAGGCGCACAGCAGCGACTACACCGAAACCCTGTACCAGTTCCTGCTGCACCAGGGCAGCATCCAGGGCGCCGCTGCCGCGATGTTCTGCCACCGGAATACCGTCAATTACCGTATGAAGGTCCTGCGCGAGTTCCTGAACCGCGATCTCGAAGACACACGAACCCAGTTCGAACTGATGACAGCATTCCAGATCCGGGAGTATCTGCGGATTATGGGAGAGAAATAAAAAAACACTTCCACAGAAGGATCGGTAAATCTGTGGAAGTGTTTTTGACGTTAAGTCAGAACAGTTCTTTATAGATGCCGCGGACGGTATCTTCATCCAGCGTCGTATAGTTATTCGCCATCAGCCGTCCCTGCTTCGTCATGACGGTATGGGTGAAGGAATCGATATCTGCTTCGGTCATGCCGTACTCATGCAGCGATTTTTTCGGGATCAGATGATTCAGCAGTGTTTCCAGTTCGTCATAAACGCGCTCCGGTGTGCAGCCGAGCAGATAGGCGAGATGGTCGTTCAGTTCGGTGATGACGCCCTCCGGCTGGAGACGCAGATACGTTTTGTAGACGCCGGTAAACATCGCATAGTTTGCCTCTCCGTGCGGCACATGGTAGGCGGCGCCGAGCGGGTAGCTCATGGCGTGGACTGCCGCACAGCCTGCATTTCCGAACGCGATGCCGGCGTACGTGCTGGCGGTCAGCATATCGCCGATGACTTCCGCGCGGGACTCCGGGCCGTGCTCGACAATGTACTGGTAGCACTCGAGAATGATCGTCATCGCCTTTTTCGAGTAGAGGCGGGTGAATGCGCTGGCTTTCGGCGAGGTGAAGGATTCGATGGAGTGAATCAGCGCATCAATCGAACTCGTCGCAAAGAAACGCAGCGGCAGACCATTCAGCAGTTCCGGAATCAGAACGGCTTTGTCCGCAAAGAGTGCATCATCGGCAAGGCCGAGCTTTGTATTTTTTGCAGTCAGTTCCAGAATCGAAATATTCGTAACCTCACTTCCCGTTCCGCAGGTCGTCGGGACGAGAATCAGTTCTTTCTCTTTCTGAATTTCCAGCTTGCGGTCATAGAGATCGACAACCGGGGAAATATTTTTCAGCGCGAACAGCTTGGCAACATCGAGGATGGTGCCGCCGCCGACTGCAATGACACGCTGATACGACAGCCCCTGCAGATCGCGGTAGATGCCCTCCACCATCAGGTCTGTCGGCTCGCCGGAACCGTATTTGCGGTAGAAAACAGGGATGGCGCCTTTGTCATGCTGTTTGAAAAATTTATCATACAGAGACTCGCTGATCAGCAGCAGATCTCCTTTTCCGATGTGCAGGTCTGCACAGAATTCCTTCGTTGTATCATATTGCCGGATTTCCGGTACCAGTCGAAACGTATGCATCGTAAATACCTCCATGTTCTATGAAATGTTCCGCCTGCACAAATGGCAGGGGAGAAAATATCGTGTTTTTTGAGTACACCGCTATTATACCAGACCTTCGAATGGAAGTATCCGTAAAATGAGGACAAAAGCCGGAACGAAATTTAGGCTCTGCGCACAAGATATGTTTTTCAGACAGGGGTATAAAGCGGGAAAAAGTGTCCACACTCTGAATAAAGCAAAAATGCAGAGAAAAGGAGTGCAGAACAAAATGGCAAAACAGAAAAAAATTGATCTGGAAAATCTGACAGACGAGGAAAAGATGAAATACGAAATCGCAGGCGAACTGGGTCTTCTGGACCGCGTGCTGAACGATGGATGGCGGTCGCTCACAGCAAAAGAGACGGGGCGGATCGGCGGCCTTGTGACACGGCGGAAACGGCAGATGGCGGCGGATGAACAGAAAGAAATAAAAGAAAAATAAACGGCACCGCAACTTTTGCAATATCCTCAACAATTCTGACCATGGATTTTTCCCGTGAAAGCGTTACAATGAAAACAAGAGTGGGCGATGCTGCCCACAGTTTGAAAATGGAGAAGCGAGGGAAAATTTATGGAAGCAAAAAAAGAGAAAAAATACATGTCGGATATCCATCTCGAGGACTACACCGAGCAGTACGAGACAGGATTTGCCACAGCGGACACGATGGTGTTTGAAGGGGGAAGAAAAGAGGAGCTGCTGAACGGCGGCTGGCATTACGCAGTCGATCAGTACGACACCTGCCTGCGCCAGAAATGGTACAAAGAGAGATACCGCGACGAAAAAGGATTCACCGTGCCGGTGGACTATTCCTTTGACGAGTGGCCGGTGATGCAGCTTCCGTGCAGCTGGAACACCGTCGATCCGATGTATCACCTGTATGAGGGCACCATGGTCTTCACGAGAAAATTTTCGTATGCCGCAGAAAAAGAAGAAGCTGTCTTCCTGAAAGTCGGCGCAGCCAACTATCTGTGCCGTGTCTTCTTAAACGGCGAATACATCGGCATGCACCGCGGCGGATCGACGCCGGCATTCTGGAACATCACAGAATTCTTAAAGGCGGAGAACCGCATCGTGCTCGCCGTTGACGGAACGAGACGGCCGGAGCAGGTGCCGACCGAGAACACCGACTGGTTCAACTACTGCGGCGTATACCGTGACATCGCGCTGATCCGCGTTCCGAAATGCCATATCAAAGACTTCAGAATCGCACTCGTGCCGGATGGAACGTTTGGACATGTGATGGCGAAAGTTACATTGTCTGAAAAGATCACAGCAGAGGCAGAACTCACGATCGAGGAGCTTGGTGTGAGCCGGAAAATTCAGCTGGCAGACGGAGCCGGAGAAGTTGTTTTTGATGTAAAACCGGAGCTCTGGACACCGGAAAATCCGAAGCTGTATGATGTGAAAGTAACCTGTGGGGCTGACACCGTCACCGACCGCGTCGGCTTCCGTGAGATCCGTGTAAACGGCAGAGACATTCTTCTGAACGGAAAACCGATCTTCCTGCGCGGTATCAGCTGCCATGAGGACAGTGTGGAGAACGGAAAGGGGCTCACAAGAGAAGAGCGCATCGAAAATATCCGCATTGCAAAGGAGCTTGGATGCAACTTTATGCGTCTCGCCCATTATCCGCACAATGAGGAGATGGCAAAACTCGCCGACGAGATGGGACTTCTTTTATGGGAAGAAATTCCGGTTTACTGGGCCATCCGTTTTGAGCGCGAAAAGACATACGAGGACGCGGAAAACCAGCTCCGCGAGCTGATTAACAGAGACTGGAACCGTGCGAGCGTCATCATCTGGTCCGTCGGAAATGAGAATGCTGACACGGATGAGAGACTGAAATTCATGAGCGCCCTGGCGAAATGCGCGCACCGCGAGGATGAGACGAGAATGGTTTCCGCAGCGTGCCTGGTCAATGCAGAAAAGAACAAGATTGAGGACCGCTTGACGGAATACCTCGATATCATCGGCATCAACGAATACTGCGGCTGGTACACCCCGGACTTTGCAATGCTTCCGGCACTGATGGAAAACAGCCAGCCGGATAAGCCGGTCATTGTAACGGAGTTCGGCGCAGATGCGCTGCCGCATCACCATGGAACGATTTCGGACAAAGGAACCGAGGAGTGCCAGGTGGATGTGTATGAAAAACAGATCGCGACGCTGCGGAACATCGACTACATCAAAGGTATGACCCCATGGATCCTCTACGATTTCCGCTGCCCGCGCAGAACAAGCCTGATCCAGAAATACTACAACCGGAAAGGACTGCTCTCCGAGGACAAGAAGTACCGCAAACCGGCATTTTATGTGATGCAGAAATTCTATGAAGAACTGAAAAAAGAAGGAAGATAACCGGTTCCTTTTTGATCCGTGTCTATTGGAATATGAAAATAAAAGGTTTATACTGAACATATGGGGCCGCAAAAAGGTCAATCAAAATTTCAAAAGACAGGAGAAGATGGGGAA
>CAVBNJ010000177.1:0-6087 GCA_963596755.1 bacterium | reverse complement strand
ATAGAGAAGTTTCTCTTATTCAGAGCGGTGGAGATACATAGGATCTGTGAAACCACGGCAACCCCTGGAACAGAAATGATTCTGTACGGGAAGGTGCCAGCCTGAGCGAAACTTTCGAACAATAAGGGGATTTGAACATTACTATTCAGGTCCGCTTCGCTTGCGGATCTTTTTTATTGTTCAGAGATCTTATAGAAGATCAAAAGAGAAGAGAAGAAAAAAAGGAGAACGAGAATGGAAAAAAGACTGTTTACTTCTGAGTCTGTAACCGAAGGACATCCGGACAAACTCTGCGATGCCGTTTCTGACGCAATTCTGGACGCTCTGCTTGAGCAGGACCCGATGAGCCGTGTAGCATGCGAAACCTGCACCACAACAGGATACGTTATGGTAATGGGTGAGATCACCTCCAAAGCACAGATCGATATTCAGCAGATCGTTCGCGATACCGTTCGTGAAATCGGCTATGACCGTGCAAAATACGGATTTGACGCTGATACCTGCGCAGTTATCGTTGCACTGGACAAACAGTCCACCGATATCGCCATGGGTGTAGACAAAGCGCTTGAAGCAAAAGAAAACACCATGAGCGATGAAGAGATCGATGCAATCGGAGCCGGAGATCAGGGTATGATGTTCGGATTCGCTACCAACGAGACCGAAGAGTACATGCCGTATGCCATTTCCATGGCACATAAACTGGCCCGCCAGCTGACCAAAATCCGCAAAGATGGTACATTAAGCTATCTTCGTCCGGACGGAAAAACACAGGTAACCGTAGAGTACGATGAGAACGGCAAACCGTTCCGTCTTGACGCTGTTGTTCTTTCCACACAGCACGATCCGGAAGTATCCCAGGAGCAGATCCATGAGGATATCAAAAAATACGTATTCGACGAAATCATCCCGGCAGACATGGTAGATGAGCATACCAAATTCTTCATCAACCCGACCGGCCGTTTCGTAATCGGCGGACCTCACGGAGATTCAGGCCTTACCGGACGTAAGATTATCGTAGACACCTACGGCGGATACGCTCGTCACGGCGGCGGAGCTTTCTCCGGAAAAGACTGCACAAAAGTAGACCGTTCTGCAGCTTATGCAGCACGTTACGTAGCAAAGAACATCGTAGCAGCAGGTCTTGCTGATAAATGCGAGGTTCAGCTTTCCTACGCAATCGGTGTCGCTCATCCGACTTCCATCATGATCGACAGCTACGGCACAGGAAAACTGTCCGACAACAAACTGACTGACATCGTTCGCGAGAACTTTGACCTTCGTCCGGCCGGAATCATCAAAATGCTGGATCTGCGCCGTCCGATCTACAAACAGACTTCCGCTTACGGCCACTTCGGAAGAAACGATCTGGATCTGCCGTGGGAGAAACTGGACAAAGTAGAAGAGCTGAAGAAGTACCTTTAATCCCAGATTTTTCTGTTTATAGAAAGTTTAGAAAGATTCATCTAAGTTAATGAAAAATCCTCAGGCGTTGTGCTATAATAAATTTAGACTGCGCACTGGGGATTTTTTTCTGTCCTGCAGGTGCGGAAAGTACGAAATATGTGTTGGAAAACAGGTGGATCTTATATGGAAAAAAAGAAAAAAAACATGAAACTGCGGACGAGAGTGATCATTTCTTTTTTCATCATCATACTGGTTCCGATTGTGTTGTGTGCGCTGATTTTTTACTTTTTTGTAGGGTATAAGACGAAGATCATCGGCGAAAAATACGGTCTTCCGAATGCGACGTACAGGACCATCTCGAACAATACGCTGCTTCTGAATGCGATGACGTCAGAAGAGTACGATGAAGTAGAAGATACAGCGAAATCGAACACGGCAGAGCTGGAAGATACGACTTATCTCGACACGATCAATGCGAAGCTGCAGAAAAAGCAGTCTTTTATTGCAGTGCGTGAAGATGGAACCGTGATTTATAATGGATCAAAGGAACTGTCACTCGAGGAGCTGGAGGGCGAACTGCCGGGCTACGGTGATCCGGGGGCGAACTCCAAGGGCGGCGTCTATTTCCGGAATGAAAAACAGTGGATGGTCAAACAGGTCGACTATCTGAATGCGGATGGAAAAGAGTGCAGCGCATTTATCGTCACGAAGACGGATCAGATTGCGCCGCAGCTTACGGGAATGATCAAAGAGCTCGGCGTTGTGATTATTCTGATTCTGGTATTTACGAGTCTGGGCCTCAGTCTCTGGATTTACCGCGGCGTAATCGGGCCGCTCGAGCAGCTCAAAAAAGCGACGCAGAACATCAAAGACGGAAACCTTGATTTTACCGTCGAAGCGTGCGGCGTGGCGGAGATCAATGACCTCTGCGAGGACTTCGAGGAGATGCGCATCCGGCTGAAAGAATCTGCGGAGGAAAAAGTTGAGTTTGACAAAGAGAATAAAGAGCTGATCAGCAATATTTCGCATGACCTGAAAACACCGATTACTGCGGTCAAAGGTTATGTCGAGGGCATCATGGACGGCGTGGCAAATACGCCGGAGAAGATGGACCGCTACATCCGCACGATTTACAACAAGGCGAATGAGATGGACCGTCTGATCAATGAGCTGACGTTCTATTCCAAGATTGACACGAACCGCATTCCGTATACGTTCTCGAAAATCCACATTGCGGATTATTTTGATGACTGCGTGGAAGAACTGAATCTGGAGCTTGACGCGCAGCATGTGGATCTGACATACTTTAATTATCTCGAGGACGACCCGATCGTCATCGCGGATGCGGAGCAGATCAAACGTGTCATCAATAACATTGTGAGCAATTCCATCAAATATATGGACAAGAGTCATAAAGTCATCAACATCCGTCTGCGTGATGTCGGAGATTTTGTGCAGGTGGAGATTGAGGACAACGGAAAGGGAATTGCGACGAAGGATCTGACGAAGATTTTCGACCGCTTTTACCGTACCGATGCGTCCCGCAACAGCACAAGGGGAGGCAGCGGCATCGGTCTTTCTATCGTAAAGAAGATTCTCGAGGACCACGGCGGAAAAGTGTGGGCGACCAGTAAAGAAGGCGTGGGAACCACGATGTACTTTGTATTAAGAAAATATCAGGAGGTACCTGTTCAATGAGTAAGATACTGATTGTTGAAGATGAGGAATCCATTGCGGATCTGGAGAAAGATTATCTGGAGCTTTCGGGCTTTGATGTAGAGATTGAAAACCAGGGAGACACCGGTCTGGTGCGGGCGATCAAAGAAGACTTTGATCTGCTGATTCTCGATCTGATGCTGCCGGAGGTGGATGGCTTTGAGATCTGCCGCGAGGTGCGTGAGAAGAAAGATATTCCGATTATCATGGTTTCTGCGAAGAAGGATGATATCGACAAAATCCGCGGACTGGGACTCGGTGCGGATGACTATATGACAAAACCGTTTTCTCCGAGTGAGCTGGTTGCGCGCGTCAAAGCGCATCTGGCACGGTACGACCGTCTGGTCGGAAGTGGAAAGAAAGAGAATGATGTGGTGGAGATCCGCGGCATCAAGATCGACAAGACCGCGCGCCGCGTGTGGGTGAACGGCGAGGAGAAGCAGTTTACGACGAAAGAGTTCGATCTCTTAACCTTCCTTGCGGAGAATCCGAACCGCGTGTTTACGAAAGAGGAGCTGTTCCGCGAGATCTGGGATATGGAGTCAATCGGAGATATTGCGACGGTTACGGTGCATATCAAGAAGATCCGTGAGAAGATTGAGTTTAATACGGCGAAGCCGCAGTATATCGAGACGATCTGGGGCGTGGGATACCGGTTTAAGGCATAAAGACTTTGCGTTTCGGGGAGAGATAAAATGGGAAAAATTTACTATCTGATGGGAAAAAGTGCTTCCGGAAAAGATCATATTTATGAGCATCTGATCAAAGAGACGGCACTGGATTTAAAACCGTTTGTACTGTATACGACACGGCCGATCCGGAGCGGGGAGCAGGACGGAAGAGAGTATTTCTTTGTGGATGAAAAACGGCTTTCGGAACTGCGGGAGGCCGGAAAGATTATCGAGGAGCGGATGTATTCGACGGTGCTGGGACCGTGGTATTATTTTACGGCGGATGACGGACAGATTGATCTTGCGAAGCACGATTATCTCGGGATTGGGACGTTGGAATCGTATCTGAAATTAAAGGCGTATTTCGGGGAGCAGGCGATGGTTCCGCTGTATGTTGAGGTGGACGACGGGCTGCGGCTTTCGCGGGCGCTGGAACGGGAAAGAAAACAGAAAGAGCCGAAATATGCGGAGATGTGCCGCAGATTCCTGGCGGACTGCGAGGATTTCACGGAAGAGAAGATTGCGGAGGCAGGAATTGTCCGCAGATTTTCCAATAATTCTACGCCGGAAGCTTGTTTTTTCGAAATTCAGAATTTTGTGGAACAACAGAGAGAGTTGTGTTATACTTAATGCAGTATTAGTAGAAATACGAAAGAACTCCAGGGGGTGATTTTATGCAGGGTTTTCAGAAGGTTGTAGGACATCAGGAAATCATAACGCATTTACAGAATGCCATTTCGATGAATAAAGTATCTCATGCTTATCTTTTTGGCGGAGAAAGTGGATCGGGAAAGAAAATGATGGCTTCGCTGTTTGCTATGACGCTTCAGTGTGAGAAGCACGGGGTCGAGCCTTGTATGGAATGCCCGTCCTGTAAAAAGGCACAGAGCCAGAATCACCCGGACATCATCTATGTGACGCATGAGAAGCCGAACACCATCAGCATCGATGAAATCCGGGAACAGCTCATCAACGATGTGATGATCAAGCCGTACAGCAGTCCGTACAAGATTTATATCATCGACGAGGCGCAGAAGCTGACCCTTCAGGCGCAGAACGCACTGCTGAAAACGATCGAGGAGCCGCCGGCTTACGCGGTAGTCATGCTTCTGGCAGACAACCCGGATGCGCTGCTTCCGACGATTTCGTCACGCTGTGTGCAGTTAAATTTAAAACCAGTGGGAGACCAGCTTGTGAAAGACTATCTGATGAACGAAATGCATGTGCCGGATTACCAGGCAGAAGTCGATGCGTCCCTGGCACAGGGAAACATCGGAAAAGCAGAGCGGATTGCCCGTTCTCCGGAGTACGAGGAGACACTGGAAAATGCGCTCCGTATGGCAAAATACGCTGACACCATGCCGCTGTATGAGATCGTCGAGACGATCAAAAAACTGACGGCAGAAAAAGACAATATTGATGATTACTTCGATATCTTTTCTCTGTGGTTCCGCGACGTTCTGCTGTTCAAGGCGACGAAAGAGGTCGATTCCCTTGTGTTCAAACAGGAGCTGAATGGAATCCGTGAGAGAGCAAATAAGAGCTCATACGAAGGCCTGGAGAAGATTATAGAGTCGATTCAGAAGGCACGCGCCCGTCTGAATGCGAATGTTAATTTTGATTTAACCATGGAGCTTATGTTCCTGACAATGAAGGAAAACTGATAACATGATAACAATTATAGGAGTACGTTTTCGAAACGTAGGAAAAGTATATTATTTCTCGCCGAGAGAGCTGGACATCTGCGTGGGCGACCATGTCATCGTGGAGACGGCGCGCGGCGTAGAGTATGGTTTTGTTGTGCTGGGACCGAAAGAGGTGGATGATTCGAAAGTGATTCAGCCGCTCAAAGAGGTCATCCGCATTGCAACGCCGAAGGATGACGCGCGGGAGGAGAACAACCGCAAAAAAGAGAAAGAAGCGTTTGAAATCTGCCAGAAGAAGATCAAGGCACACAACCTTGAGATGAAGCTGATCGATGCAGAGTATACGTTTGACAATAACAAAATGCTGTTTTACTTTACCGCAGACGGAAGAATCGATTTCCGTGAGCTGGTAAAGGATCTGGCCGCAGTCTTTAAGACGAGAATCGAGCTTCGCCAGATCGGTGTCCGTGATGAGACGAAGATCCTTGGCGGAGTAGGTATATGCGGAAGACCTCTTTGCTGTCATTCCTACTTATCGGAGTTCATTCCGGTTTCGATTAAGATGGCAAAGGAGCAGAATCTGTCATTAAATCCGACCAAAATATCAGGAGTATGCGGCCGACTGATGTGCTGTCTGAAATACGAAGAAG
>CAVBNJ010000176.1:2845-6097 GCA_963596755.1 bacterium | reverse complement strand
GGACTGGATCGCGCCGACGATCTATGTGGATCTTCTGTACGACTGTTATCTGCGGGGCGTACCGATTTCACAGATTGCAGACAAGGTGCTGGAGCAGTATCAAAGAGTGGAGCAGGAGGCGAGGAGACCGGAAAAGGCGGCCTTTTTCACAAGCTGGGAAAATGCCGCACCGCATATTTACTGTGAACTGATCCACGCGGAGAAAAACCGCACACTGCTTTCGGAAGTTCCGCACAGAAATTTTCTCGATCTCGCTGTCGTGTACTATTACCAGATGCGCGGAAACCGGATGCCGGATGCGACGATTCTGATCCATGAGACACACCGTGAACTGTGGGGCATTTCGGCGGAGGAGCTCGATGCGCGTGCCTGGGAAAATACCATGCGCGATCTGCCGGTGCGGACAGACAGCCTGATGGTTTATTTAAGAGAAGAGTACGGCGTTGCGATTCCGTTGCTGGAGCTGGGACCGCTGGCGGAGCAGTTTTATCTGGTGAGCAACCGCCGCGGAAAACTTGGCGCCATCTGCATGTGCTATCCCGGCGTGCTCGAGAGCCTTGCGCAGCATTTTGAGGCAAGTCTCTATGTGATCCCGAGCAGCATCCACGAGTGCATGGTGATCCCGGATTACGACGTATTCCCGGAGGAATGCCTTTCAGATATGGTGCGCGATGTGAATGAGAAGACGGTCAATCCGCAGGAGATTCTGTCGGATCACGTCTATTATTACTCCCGGGAGAGCGGAGAAC
The DNA here is from genome assembly GCA_963596755.1 of bacterium. Taxonomy (GTDB): domain Bacteria; phylum Bacillota; class Clostridia; order Lachnospirales; family Lachnospiraceae; genus Fusicatenibacter. Next base: position 5,348 of record CAVBNJ010000176.1, on the reverse strand, counting down.
TGACGATGTGTGAAGAGAAAACGCAGTAAAAAAAGTGGGCGGCTGGGCGGGAAAAATACTTTACAATTGCAGGAGTCTGTGGTAAACTATCATAGTGTGGTTGAAAGATCACATCAGCGTCTGTAGCTCAGGGGATAGAGCAACGGTTTCCGGTACCGTGTGTCGGGGGTTCGAATCCCTCCAGACGCGTTTTTGCTACATGGCATGCTGCGGCGGGCAGAACCGGCGCGGGAAAAGGAAAGCCCCTGCTTCTGTGTGAAGTAGAGGCTTTTTGTGCTTAAGGAGGAAAAATATATGGCAAAACCAATGACAACGAAAGATAAAATCCGTGAATGGATTTCCGATAATCTGCGCTACATGCTTCTGATCGGAGCGATTCTTCTGATCGTTGTGGCTGTTCTTCTGGTGGTCCATCTCGTATCGTCGAAATCCGAGCCGAAATCAGGCAGCGGAACAGTGACAAACAGCACGACAAACAATGTGCCGGACAACAAGACACAGGTAAAAGCAGACAGCAAGGCAGATTCCGAGGATAACACGAACACTGCATCCGATGCTTCCAATGCAGATTCCAGCAGTGCTTCCAGTTCCGAAGCAGAACCGACGAGCGAGCCGGAAAATACAGGAAACACAGAAGACACAGCCGTTTCCTTTACAGCAGGCAATGTCCCGGAGACGAGCAGCCTGATGGAGCAGTATTACAGCGCACTTGGTGCAAAAGATATCAACGGACTTCTCTCTGTGACAGATAATCTGACTGCAGAGGAGCAGGCACAGATTGAGGCAGAAAGCGATGTAGAGTCGTACAGCGATGTGCAGACCTACACGGTCAGCGGCCCGAATGACGGAACGTATATCGCGTTCGTCAGCAGCAAATGCAAATATCTGGGAATCGATCAGGCACTGCCGATGCTTTCTGAATATTATCTCTATACCGCAGAGGACGGCAGCCTGAAAATCATGGACGATACCGACAGCGACGCTTCCGTCACCGAAGCAATGCAGGCTGCACTGGAAAACGAAGATGTCAAAAATCTGATCACTCAGGTTCAGAACGAGTACCAGAATGCACTGGACGCAGACGCTTCTTTAAGAGCGTATGTGGAGAGCATTCAGTAGGAACAACAGAATAATACAAAAAGAAAAAAGCAGTTTCTGGTTTTTATGAAACTGCTTTTTTGGAAGGATAAAACCATGCGCTTAAACAAATACTTAAGTGATGCGGGCGTCTGCTCGCGGCGGGAGGCGGACCGTCTGACAGAAGCGGGAGAGATCACCGTCAACGGAAAACGCGCCGAGACCGGCATGCAGGTGGAGCCGGGCGACGTTGTTGTCGTGAAAGGCAAAACCGTTGTCCCGGAGGAGAAAAAAGTCTATCTCGCGTTCAACAAACCGCGCGGCATCGTCTGCACCGCTGAAAAACGCGAAAAAAACAACGTCATCGATTATCTGTCCTATCCGGTGCGCATTTATCCGGTGGGAAGACTCGACAAAGATTCCGAAGGGCTTCTTCTGATGACGAATGACGGTGCGATCGTAAACGGCATCATGCGTGCCCGGAACCGCCACGAAAAAGAGTACCAGGTCGAGGTAAACAGAGAGATCACACCGGAATTCCTGAAAAAAATGGCATCCGGCGTGCCGATTCTCGATACCGTAACACGCCCGTGCCGGATCCGAAAAACGGGAGAGAAAAGCTTTACGATCATCTTGACCCAGGGACTGAACCGCCAGATCCGGAGAATGTGTGAGGCATTGGGCTACCGGGTCACAAAACTGAAACGCGTGCGGATCATGAACATTCAATTGAAAGATCTGAAAACAGGGGAGTACCGCCCTTTAACGGAACAGGAATTAGCAGAACTCAAAAGGCAGATCGGGGAGGAGAAGCAATGAACGAGACAGAACGGATGAAAGAGCTGGTCAGAAAGCTGAACGAAGCGGCAAAAGCCTATTACCAGGAAGACCGGGAGATCATGAGCAACCTGGAGTACGACACCCTGTATGACGAACTGCAGGCACTCGAAGAAAAGACAGGCGTCACACTCGCCGGAAGCCCGACGACGAAAGTCGGCTATGAGGCGATGGATGAACTGCCGAAAGAAGCGCACGAGTCACCGATGCTCTCCCTCGACAAGACGAAGGATGTGGAAGTTCTCCGCAGCTTCATCGGAGATCACAAGACACTGCTGTCCTGGAAAATGGACGGCCTGACTGTCGTTCTGACGTACCGCGGCGGCACACTCGCCAAGGCTGTCACCCGCGGAAACGGCGTCATCGGAGAGGTTGTCACAAACAACGCAAAGGTTTTCGAAAATATTCCATTGAAAATCCCGTATCAGGGCGAGCTGGTTCTGCGCGGAGAGGCGATCATCCGCTATTCCGATTTTGAGAAGATCAACGAGGAGATCGAGGACGTTGATGCGAAATACAAAAACCCGCGGAACCTCTGCAGCGGTTCTGTGCGCCAGTTAAACAACGAGATCACCGCAAAACGCCACGT
>CAVBNJ010000176.1:0-2325 GCA_963596755.1 bacterium | reverse complement strand
GTGCGCGATATCCCGGAAACGTGTCCTGCCTGCGGCGGTGCAACCCGGATTCAGATGATGAATGATGTCGAGACCCTCTACTGCACGAACCCGGAGTGCCCGGCAAAATTCATGAAAGCATTCACACTGTTTGTGAGCCGTGATGCGATGAACATCGACGGCATGTCGGAGGCGACGCTCGAAAAATTTGTCGGCCACGGCTTCATCCGTGAATTTGCCGACATCTTCCGCCTCGAGCGTTACCGCGATGAGATCGTGGAGATGGACGGTTTCGGAGAAAAATCGTACCAGAACCTGATCGACAGCATTGAGCGCGCGAAAAACACGACACTTCCGCGGCTGATTTTCGGCCTCGGCATTTTAAATATCGGTCTTGCCAATGCGCGGATGATCTGCAAAGCGTTCGACTACGATCTCGACCGGATCCGGAACGCATCGGCAGAAGATTTCGCGCAGATCGACGGCATCGGAGAGGTGATCGCAAAGAGCATCGTGGATTACTTTGCGGATGAGGAGAACAAAGAACGCCTCGAGCGCCTTCTGCCGTATCTGACGATCGAGAAGCCGCAGGCGAGCCAGGAAGAGCAGCGTCTGGCCGGCCTTACTTTCGTCATCACCGGAAGCGTTGAGCATTTCCCGAACCGGAACGCCTTAAAAGCGCGGATTGAGGAGCTCGGCGGAAAAGCAACCGGAAGCGTGACCGGAAAGACGAGCTATCTGATCAACAACGATACGACATCGAATTCTTCCAAGAACCGGAAAGCACGCGAACTCGGTGTGCCGGTGATTTCGGAAGAGGAATTTTTAAAGATGACAGAAGAATAATCGAATAACGAAATATCTGCAAAGGCGGTTTGCATCGCGCGCGGGAATCTGCTATAATCGGAAACAGACGGCAGTTGTTCCTGCCGAAAAAAGCAAGAGTTCCTGTCCGCGCAGAAACGCGGCAGAATGAAGAAGAATAGAAACGAGGAAAAAGAATATGCCGGTTAAAGTTCAGGCAGATTTACCTGTAAAAGAAATACTCGAAAGCGAAAATATATTCGTTATGGACGAGACGAGAGCAGTGCATCAGGATATCCGTCCGCTGAAGATTGTGATTCTGAATCTGATGCCGCTCAAAGAGGACACCGAGCTGCAGCTTCTGCGCTCCCTCTCCAACACCTCCCTGCAGGTTGATGTCACCTTTCTGATGGTGGCAAGCCATGAGGCGAAAAACACATCGACCAGTCATCTGAATACTTTCTATGTGAAATTTGATGACGTGCGGAAAAATTATTACGACGGAATGATCATCACCGGTGCTCCGGTGGAACAGATGGAGTTTGAAGAAGTCGACTACTGGAATGAGCTGACGACCATCATGGACTGGACCAAAACACACGTTACCTCCACGATGTTCCTCTGCTGGGGAGCGCAGGCGGCTCTGTATCACTTCTACGGACTGAAAAAACGGATGCTTCCGGAGAAGAAATTCGGACTGTTCTGGCACAAAGTCAACAACCGCAAGATCCCGCTCGTGCGCGGCTTCGACGACGAATTTCTGGCGCCGCATTCCCGCCACACAGAGGTGCCGATCGACGATATCCGAAACTGCAGCGATGTCACGATCCTCGCAGAGTCCGACGAGGCCGGATTCTACCTTGGCATGGCAGAAGAAGGAAGAAAGATTTTCGTGATGGGTCATCCGGAGTACGACCGCATGACACTCGACGGCGAGTACCACCGCGACAAGGACAAAGGACTCCCGATCGATATTCCGAAAAACTACTACAAAAACGACGATCCGAGCACAAAACCGGTGCTTTTATGGCGTTCGCATGCGAATAACCTGTATACAAACTGGCTGAACTACTACGTATATCAGGTTACCCCGTACAACCTCGACGGAACCCCGGATTTTTCAGGTAAATAAGGATCTCAGACTGCGGAGATATCCGCGGATAAAAAGAACCCCGTACCGGGCGCGCTCCGGTGCGGGGTTCTTTTGGCTATAAAAAACGGAAGCTTTTCTGGCTTACCGTTTGAAATCGAACAATGTTTTCAGCGGAATTTCGAGTGCTTCCGCAATATCCATCAGCTTGTTTAGAGACAGAGAGGTATGACTGTTTGGCGCTTCGATGTTGCTCATATGTGTACGGCTGATCTGGACAGCTTCGGCAAGCTCACTTTGCGTTAATCCGCGCGCTCTGCGGTAAAAAGCGATGGTAAGACCGAGGAGGCGCATCTCCTCCGTGTGACGTTCTCCCATTGCTAAGGCTCCTTTCTGAACAGAGTAAAAGATCTATGTTATCTAATATAAACGATAAAATGACAAAAAGAAAC
>CAVBNJ010000175.1:0-6155 GCA_963596755.1 bacterium | reverse complement strand
GCTCGGCGGAGTAAGCCGTGACCATCTTTTCAGTATGAATCTTAGCTATTCGCGCGGTGATGATCCTGCGAATGTGCGGGAGAATTACCGGCGGTTCTGTGAGGCGGCGGGATTTGAAGCGGAAAATATCGTCACATCCGACCAGACCCACACGACGAATGTCCGTTACGTGACAAAGGCGGACTGCGGCAGCGGTGTGACGAGAGACCGCGATTTTCACGATATCGACGGTATGATCACCGACGAGCCGGGCGTCGTGCTTGCGACATTTTATGCGGACTGTGTGCCGCTCTACTTTGTCGATCCGGTGCACCGTGCGATCGGGCTTTCTCATTCCGGATGGCGCGGAACGGTTCATAAGATGGGACAGGCAACCCTAGACGCGATGCATAAGCAGTTTGGAACAGAAGCAGAAGAGGTGATCGCAGCGATCGGTCCTTCGATCTGCCAAGACTGCTATGAGGTGAGTGCTGATGTGATAGAAGAATTCCGGGCCGCATTCCCGGAGGAACTGCATGAGAAATTGTTTTATGAAAAACCAGACGGAAAATATCAGCTGAATCTCTGGGAGGCGAATCACCAGATTCTCCTTGCGGCGGGCGTCCCGGAAGAACAGATTCATCTGCCGAACCTCTGCACCTGCTGCAACCCGGATTTTCTGTATTCCCACCGTGCATCGAAGGGAAAACGCGGAAATCTGGCAGCCTTTCTTTCTCTGGTCTGAAAAACAGAATAAAAAACAGCAAAAAACGGATCTGGAAATCAGACCCGTTTTTTGCTGTATGAATCCGGCAAATCCAGGAATCCTTATCTGTGTTTTGCCAGCAGCTTGTTGATTTTTTCTGTCGTAGACTGTACTTTTGCAACGGATACGTCGTGGTTCAGCGTATCGATGATGCTTGCCATATATTTGCTCATCTCAGCCGGCTCATACCAAGGACGGGAAACGAGTTCCGGTGTACGGTAGGTCAGGTCGGTGGTGATGACTTTGCTGATATAGCCTTTCTCATAGTAAGCATCAAATTTCTCAAGACCATCGGTGAAGAGGCCGAAGGTGGTGCAGACAAAGACGTGGTCAGCGCCGCGCTCTTTGACCTGTTTTGCAACATCGAGCATACTCTCGCCGGAGGAAATCATATCGTCGATGATGACAACATCTTTTCCTGCAACGGAATCGCCGAGGAACTCATGAGCCACAATCGGGTTCTTTCCGTTTACGATGGTGGAGTAATCTCTTCTCTTATAGAACATACCCATATCGACGCCGAGCACGTTGGAGAAGTATACGGCACGCGCCATAGCTCCCTCGTCCGGGCTGATGATCATCAGATGATCGTTGTCGATGGTCAGATCCGGAACGGAACGGAGAAGGGCTTTTAAAAACTGGTAGGTTGGCATGAAGTTATCGAAGCCGCCCAGCGGAATCGCATTCATCACGCGCGGATCGTGTGCGTCGAAGGTGATGAAGTTGGAAACACCCATGTTCATCAGCTCCTGCAGAGCAAGTGCGCAGTCGAGAGACTCACGTTTGGTGCGTTTGTGCTGTCTTCCTTCATAGATGAAAGGCATGATTACGTTGATACGGTGTGCTTTGCCGGTTGCAGCAGCGATGATACGTTTCAGATCCTGATAGTGATCATCCGGGGACATGTGGTTCTCGTAGCCGCATACCTTGTAGGTGATGCTGTAGTTGCAGACATCCACAAGAATGTAAAGATCGGCACCGCGGACGGATTCATTGATCTTTCCTTTTGCTTCACCGGAACCAAAACGCGGGCACTCGCAGTCAATCAGGAAAGAGTCTTCGGAATAGCCGGAAAACGGAGCACCGTTGCGGCGCTCGGAGAGCTCTTTTCGGAACTGTACCAGATACGCATCGACCTTTTTTGCCATTTCCATACTGCCCGGCAGAGCTGCGATCTTTAACGGTGCAACCGGAATGGAATTTTCAAGTAAATCTAAATTAGCCATACAAACCTCCAGTAATCGACATATTTTACAAAGCTTTTTCTTCCTATTTATATCATCGAAAGGAAGGGTGCGTCAAGCAAAAAACGAAAGAATCCTTGCTTTTTGTGCAGGTTGTTGTTATTATAATGGATGAATGTCCGGAAGGTATGCAAAAAAAGCGTGCTTTTCAGGATAAAGATAAAGTAAAAAAGAAGTAAATGGAAAGGCCAAAACGTAATATCTGTGAAAAAAAAGACGAAACACATTATTAAGAAAATAGAACCGGGCAGTATTGCCGAAGAACTCGAGCTGGAACCAGGCGATGAACTCCTCATGGTCAACGGAGAAGAGATCGAGGACGTGTTCGATTATCATTTCCAGACCAACGACTCCTATCTGGAACTCACGATCCGGAAGAAGAACGGGGAAGAATGGGACCTGGAGATTGAAAAAGAGTACGATGAGGAAATCGGAATCACGTTTGAGAACGAGTTCATGGATCAGTACCGTTCCTGCAGCAACAACTGCATTTTCTGCTTCATCGACCAGATGCCGCCGGGAATGCGTCCCACCTTGTATTTTAAGGATGACGATTCGCGTCTGTCCTTCCTGCAGGGAAACTATATCACACTGACCAACATGAGCGATCACGATATTGACCGGATCATCCGCTACCATCTGGCGCCGATCAATATTTCATTCCAGGCGACGAACCCGGAGCTTCGCTGCAAAATGCTGCACAACCGTTTCGCGGGAGACATTTTCCCGAAGGTACAGCGCCTTTATGAAGCGGGCATCGAGATGAACGGACAGATTGTGCTCTGCAAGGGCTACAACGACGGTGCGGAGCTGGAACGAAGCATTTCGGATCTGACGAAGTATCTGCCGCATCTGAAGAGTGTTTCGGTTGTACCGGTCGGACTTTCCAAGTACCGCGACGGTCTGGCACCGCTGGAACCGTTTACGAAGGAGGATGCAAAGGAAGTTCTTGCCACGATCCACAGATGGCAGAAAAAGCTGTATGAAAAGTGGGGACTTCATTTCATTCATGCCGGCGATGAATGGTATCTGCTGGCAGGAGAGCCGATCCCGGAAGAGGACAATTACGATGGCTATATCCAGCTGGAAAACGGAGTGGGAATGCTCCGGCTTCTGGAGGATGAGGTTGCGGAAGAACTCTCGAAACGAGAGGGAGATGACCGTCACCGCCATGTAACGATTGCGACCGGAAAAGCTGCGGCGCCGTCGTTAGAGAAACACATGCAGAAAATTCGTGAGAAATATCCGAATGTACAGGCGGATGTGATCACGATTATCAACAATTTCTTTGGAGAATCCATTACCGTATCCGGTCTGATCACCGGAAAGGATCTGATGGAGCAGTTAGAGGGAAGAGATCTCGGCGACTGCCTGCTGCTTCCGTGCAACATGCTCCGTTCAGGAAAAAACGTCTTTCTCGACGATGTGACGGTGGAAGAGGTGGAAGAACGCCTGAAAACACCGGTACAGATTGTCGATGAGCCGGGCAGTGACCTGGTGAAAGCCGTTGTGGAGGAAAACCAGGAGACGATACACAGAAGGAGAACAATGTATGAGCAAGCCGATTGTAGCAATTGTGGGCCGGCCGAACGTGGGTAAATCCACCCTGTTCAATGTATTGGCCGGAGACAATATTTCGATTGTAAAAGACACACCGGGTGTAACCCGTGACCGTATTTATGCCGACGTAGAGTGGCTGAACCACAAATTTACGCTGGTAGACACCGGCGGTATTGAGCCGGAATCCAAAGATATCATTCTCTCCCAGATGAGAGACCAGGCGCAGATCGCCATTGATACCGCAAACGTCATCATCTTCATCACCGACGTCCGTCAGGGTCTTGTAGATGCTGATGCAAAAGTAGCAGACATGCTGAGAAGAAGCCGCAAGCCGGTTGTCCTCGTTGTCAACAAGGTAGACAACTTTGACCGTCAGATGATGGATGTATATGAATTTTATAACCTCGGCATCGGTGAGCCGCACGCCATTTCCGCATCCGGAAAGCTCGGTATCGGCGATATGCTCGATGAGGTGACCGGATACTTTGATCCGGAGATGGAAAAAGAGGAGGAGAGCGAGATCCCGCGCATCGCAATCGTAGGAAAACCGAACGTAGGAAAATCCTCTCTGGTCAACAAACTGCTGGGCTCGAACCGCGTTATCGTATCTGACATTGCCGGAACGACACGTGACGCGATCGACACCACGATCATGCACAACGGAAATGAGTATATCTTTATCGATACCGCAGGTCTTCGAAAGAAAAACAAGATCAAAGAGGAGCTGGAGCGGTACAGCATTATCCGTACCGTATCTGCTGTAGAACGCGCCGATGTCGTCGTTCTTCTGATCGATGCAACCGAAGGCGTTACCGAGCAGGATGCGAAAATTGCCGGCATCGCCCATGAGCGCGGAAAAGGTATGATTATTGCAGTCAATAAATGGGATGCCCTCGAAAAAGACGACAAGACCATTTACCGCTTTACCGAAAAAGTAAGAAATACCCTGGCATACATGCCGTACGCGGAGCTTCTGTTCATCTCTGCTAAGACCGGACAGCGTCTGCCGAAACTGTTCGAGACGATCGACATGGTTCTGCAGTATCAGAACCTGCGTGTACAGACCGGTGTCCTGAACGAGATCCTGACCGAGGCGATGGCCATGCAGCAGCCGCCGTCAGACCGCGGAAAACGACTGAAAATCTACTACATGACACAGGTTTCGGTCAAACCGCCGACATTCGTTATTTTTGTCAACGACAAGGAGCTGATGCATTTCTCCTACGTCAGATATCTGGAGAACAAGATCAGAGAGTCGTTCGGCTTCCGCGGCACGCCGCTGAAATTCATCATCAGAGAACGAAAAGAGAAGGAGCAGTAAAGAGTTATGGTACGGATCATATGCCTTTTGATCGGATATGCGTTTGGCCTTTTTCAGACCTCATATATTTATGGAAGGACGAAGGGAATCGATATCCGGGAACACGGCAGCGGAAACGCAGGAACGACCAACGCGCTCCGGACGCTGGGAAAAAAGGCAGGCGCCATTACGCTTGCCGGTGACTGCATCAAATGTATTCTGGCGGTACTCACCGTACGCCTGATCTTCGGTGCATCGCACCCGGAAATGCTGAAACTTTTGACGGTATACGCTGCGGCCGGAACGATTCTCGGCCACAACTTTCCGTTTTACTTAGGCTTCCGCGGCGGAAAAGGAATTGCTGCGACCGCGGGCCTGATTATTTCGTTTGACTGGAGAATCACGCTTGTATGTGCAGCGCTGTTTTTCCTGAATCTTGCAGTAACACACTATGTTTCCCTCGGCTCCATGATGGTTTATATCGTCTTTTTTGCGATGGCCGTCATCATGGGACAGGCCGGCTGCTTTGCACTGAAGCCGCCGTATCTCTATGAGATGTACGTGGTGATCGCGCTTCTTGCTGTGCTTGCATTCTGGGAGCACCGTGCAAACATCAAACGTCTCATCGCGGGAACAGAGCGGAAAACGTATTTATCCAAAAAGTCGGAGAAATAAAATATGGCAAAGATAAGCATCATCGGAGCAGGAAGCTGGGGAACCGCCCTCGGCCTCCTGCTCTGCAACAACGGGCATGATGTGACCATCTGCTCGGAAAATGAAAAAGAAATCGAGAGCTTAAAGAAACACAGAGAGCATCTGACCAAACTTCCGGGCGTAAAACTGCCGGATGCGATGAAGTTCACCTGTGATGTGCGCGGCTCTCTTTCCGGAAACGACATTCTGGTGATGGCAAAAGCGTCCCCGTACGTGCGCACCACCTGCAGAAAGTACGCAGCGGATATTCCAGACGGCCAGCTCATCGTCAATGTGGCGAAGGGCGTGGAAGCCGATACCCTGATGACGATGTCGCAGATCATCGAAGAGGAAGTGCCGGGAGCCAACGTTGTCGTTCTTTCCGGCCCGAGCCACGCGGAGGAAGTAGGCCGCGGCCTGCCGACCACGATCGTTGTCGGCGCACATGACCGTGAGAGCGCGCTCTTTGTGCAGAACGTGTTCATGAGCCCGGTCTTCCGCGTCTATACCAGCCCGGATATCACGGGAATTGAACTCGGCGGAGCCCTGAAAAACGTCATTGCATTGGCAGCCGGAACGGCGGACGGCCTCGGCTACGGCGACAATACGAAGG
>CAVBNJ010000174.1:0-6166 GCA_963596755.1 bacterium | reverse complement strand
GATACGTCTGGAAAGCCCTCTGACAGTTTTCGCAGTAGCAGACATCGCTTCCCTCATGGCCGATCTCGTTGTCGATCTGCCATGCCACGATGCTCTCCTCATCCTTGTAGTGCTCTACCAGTTCGCGGATGATTTTTTCAGAATACGTATACATGTGCGGACTGTTGAAGCAGTAAACGTGTCTTCCGCCGAATTCTCTCTTCTTTCCGCCCTCAAACTCCGAGAGGATGTCCGGGTGTTTCTTTGCCAGCCATGCCGGAATCGTCGCGGTCGGTGTTCCCATGATCACCTTCAGATTCCGCTCTTTTGCCTTTTCAATCACGCGGTCAAAGAACGAGAAATCGTACTGTCCCTCTTTTTTCTCCATCAGATGCCAGGAAAATTCTGCAATACGGATCACATTGCATCCCAGCTCCACAATTGTATCAAGATCCTGCTCCATCAGTCTTACATCCCACTGCTCCGGATAGTAATCCACACCAAGCCACATAGTCGTTCCTCCACATTTTTACTAAAATTCTTACACTTATCTCGCAAGCCCTCATTCGGCTTTTTCTCTGTGTTTTCTGACTCTATGGTAGCAAATTCCATCCGTTGTGTCAATGTGATTTTACTAAAATTTTTACTATCTTTTTACCCGCTCAGCAAAAGTTTTACTTCTGCCTGTTTTACTGTTCCTTTTTCACGCTGCCGCGCACTACAAGGCTGCACGGAACGACGATTTTTCTCGGGAGCCGTTCTACATTCCACAGTCTTTCGAGTGCAAAAACAGCCTCTCTTGCGCTCTCCCGCAGATATACCTCGATCGAATCAAGCGGCGGTGTGCTGCTCTCGGAAAATGCCGTGTTGTTGTACGTCACGATGCTGCAGTCTTCCGGAACAGAAAATCCATGCTCTCGGATCGCCTTTAAAATACCGGCGGCGGTAGCATCACTGGAGATAAAGAGCGCCTTCGGCGGCTTTCCGTTTTCGTTCAGATAGCGGTTCATCGCCTCGTAGGAGCTTCTTGAGTTCATCTCGCAGTCGATGATCTGCTTTTCATCAAAGAGATTTTTGTCCAGCAATGAGTTTTTATAGTAATAATACCGCGGGTCCATCGTCAGTTCTTTTACCTGATTGTATGTGTACACCGCGCCCGCGTACGCCACGCTCTCATATCCCTGCTCTGCAAAGTGCTGCAGCACCAGGCGGATCGCCATATGGTAATTCGGAACGATGCTGTAATACTTCATTTCATCCGGCGAGGAGTCGATAAAGACCAGATTCGCCATATACTTTTCAAAGCTTCGGATTTCTTCTTTCGTAAAGCGGCCAAGGGCAATGATTCCGTCCAGATCCCGGTCGCTGTTCGTCACGAAGTTGCCGTCGCCGTCCCGGTATAAGGCCACGGTATTCCATCCGTTCGCAAAGCACTCTGCTTCCACCAGATTTTTCAGCATCATATAGTAAATATCATCCTGAAGCTGCGGCATTTCAAACATCTGCGCAATGCCGATCGTGCTGTTTTTCGCCGGTTTTGCGCTCTCCGTTTCCTGCACTCTGCTGTTTTTATGACGCTGCGATGCCGGGCGGTATCCCAGCTCTGTCGCGATTTTCGTTACCTTCTCCCTCGTCTCTGCGGCCACGTTCAGCGTGCTGTCCCCGTTTAAGATCCGGGATACCGTTCCCTGGGACACGCCGGCGCGCAGTGCGATATCTTTTAATGTTGCCATAAGTTCCCCTTCCACGTTCAAACATTTCCATATTTACTAAAACAGTTTACCATAATGATTTCTGAAATGCAACGAACCGGCCTTTTTCAAAGCCGGTTCCCCACATCTTTTTACTGCTTATTCTGCTTTTTTACTTTCGTTTACTTTCTTCAGGATCTCATCCAGATACTCGCCGTCCAGCTTGTAGCCTTTTGCGTAAATGATAAAGGCAAGGATGGTGATCACAGACGGAACAACACCCATCAGAATTCTCATACCCATAATGGTAGATGCGGTCTGCTCTACATTGGCAACGTAGCCAACGATGGTCAGACCGACACCGATCAGCCATGCGGAAACAGCGGATGCTGTTTTTACAAGCAGGGTCTGGAAGGAAGCGATGATACTTTCATTTCTTGTTCCCAGTTTTACCTGGCCGTAGTCGATAACGTCAGCCAGCATAACGGTGGTTGCACCCAGTGTCATACCGGAGCCCAGTTTGTACAGGACACCGCAGATACCGATCACAACAACGTTCTGCGGAATGAAGAATCCGCTGACTACCAGTCCGACAAGACCGATGGCCGGGCTGAAGCTTGCGATCGCAAATACCTGTTTCTTGGACAGGCGTTTGGAGATCATCGGGAAGATGAAGAGTGCAGCGATCTCGGCAAACTGTGCTGCTGTGGTGAAGATCGGGTAGAGGTTTTCGTTTCCGGTCACGTATTTAAAGTAGTATACTGCAATACCGCCGGCAAGCTGAACTACCAGGTTGTAGCACAGAACAACACCGATGAATACCTTTAACTGATCGTTTGCAGCGATAACATGAAGTGCATCTTTGATCGTTGTCTTCTCTGCTTTTTTATTGGATGCAGCTTCATAACAGCTGCGGTCTTTGACAAATACAACGGTAATCACGGAAGTGATCACAAAGATAACGGCAATGCCGATCGCCAGCAGGGAATATCCCTTTGCATCGTCTCCGTTTCCAAGCGTTGCAACCAGTTTAAGTGCAAACGCACCCATGAGCAGCCATGCAAGGCTGGCGAAGATACGCGGGATAACGGACATGGAATCTCTCTCTTCTTTTGTGCTGGAGAGAGACGGCAGCATGGACCAGTACGGGATATCGATGACCGTGTAAGTCATACCCCAGAGGATGTACATTACGGAGAAGTAAGCATACATGCCGAATCCGGTCAGTCCTGCCGGTTTGCGGAACAGGAAGATCAGGACAACGGAGTTTAATAATGCGCCGGCCAGAATCCACGGGCGGAATTTACCCCATTTGCTTCTGGTGTTGTCTACGACAAAGCCCATCATCGGATCGTTGAAGGCATCCCAGACTCTGGCTACGAGAAACAGGTTTCCGACGAACAGCGGGGTCATTCCCACGGTATCGGTAAAGTAGATCATCAGGAAATACGAAATAATCGCATAGCACAGGTCTTTACCAAGTGCACCAAGTCCAAATGAAAATTTGGTGAAATTTGTTTGTTTCATACGTTTTCTCTCCTCATTTTTTTCTTATGCTCTGCCGGTTTCGCATTTTGCAAACCGGATCAGTGTACTTTCATAGTCGCCATTCAGGCGAAGTTCCAGTCCGTGCTGCATCAGATACGCGCCGCTCTTTTTCTGTTCGCCGTTTTCCAGCGCAACGGTGTAAACCGCATCTGCTTCCAGGCCCCGGAAACGGATCATCGTGCTTCTGTGGCCGATTTTGCCCTGCGGAAGGAAGGCAAAGATCAGACCTTGGTCATCTTTCTGATACTCATAGACTGCATAATCGTTTGTGGAAGGATTTTCCAGACGATAGAAGGTTCCCTCCTGGACGATCGGGCGTATTTCTTTGTATTCGCGGATCATCTCTTTTGCGATTCTGGTGTCTTCCTCTGAAAATTTCAGAACGTTGCATCCGATACCGAGGCTTCCCATCATTGCGCTGTGGAAACGGAATTTCATCGGAATCATGCGGGCCGAAATAAAGTTCGGGCAGTCCGTTACCCAGGCGCGCATGGCCTTGATCGGGTAAATGTAGGAATAGCTGTCCTGAATCGTCAAGCGGTCGTACGCGTCAGTGTTGTCGCTCGTCCAGAAATCATCGAAAATGCCGAGGATACCGTAGTCAATTCGTCCGCCGCCGGAAGCGCAGGCTTCAAACAGCACATGCGGATGTTTCTTCTTTAACTGTTTTACGATATCGTAAACGGCTTCGATGTGGCTGTACCAGAGATCGCGGTGAAGATTCGTCTGGGAAATCGGCCGGTTGGCATCCCATTTGATGTAGTCGATCTCGTGATTGGAAAGCAGGTCGTCCAGCATCTCATAGATAAATGTTTTGACTTCCGCTTTCGTCAGATCCAGCACGTACTGGCCTCTCGAAGTGTCGCTTGTTCTGGTATCAAAGTGATAGATCCAGTCCGGATGCTCCGCAAACAGCTTTGTCGGCGGATTGACCATCTCCGGCTCTACCCAGATACCGAACATCATGCCGAGGGATTTCACTTCGCGGATCAGCTCATCGATGCCGTTCGGGAATTTCTTCTCGTTGACATACCAGTCGCCGAGACCGTTGTTGATTCCATTTCGCTCGCCGAACCAGCCGTCATCCACAACGAACAGCTCTGCGCCGAGCTCCTGTGCTTTTTTCGCCAGCTTTTTCTGCTCTTCACACGTTACTCCGAATTCCGTTGCCTCCCAGGAATTGTAGAGAACCGGGCGAAGACCTTCTGACAGGATGAAATCATTCGCGAAGCGGTGCAGGCGGTGTGTCATTGCTTCAAAACCGCAGTCAGAATAGCCGCAGATGATCGCCGGGCTTGCAAAGCTCTCTCCCGCTTTCAGTTCCAGGCAGAAATCATGCGCATTCAGGCCCATCTGAACGAGTGTTTCGCCGTACGGTGTCTGCTCGACAACGCCGCTGAAGTTTCCGGTTCTGCGGAGTGCACCAAAGTAAACATCGCCGGTCGTCTCGGTCGCATCGCGGTCCAGGACGAAGTATGGATTGTGATTGTGGGAAGAAATTCCTCTTCGGTTCTCAATCACGATTTTTCCATAGCTTACTTTCTGCACAAACCGCTGCTGCTCTGCGCCCCAGTGCCCGTGCACGTTCGAAAAGTTCAGATTCTCATATGGAATATGGAACTGTCCGCTCTGAAGCTGCTCCACTTCCATCGTTTCGCTGGACTCGTTATGAAGAACAACGAAACGTTCCATCAGATCGTACGCTTCGTAGATCTTGTAATGAAGTTCCATCTTCAGCGCATAGTGACGGTCTTTCAGTTCCAGAATCAGCTCCTCGCAGGACTCCTCGTTTTCGATGCGGTATCCCACATACTCGTAAACAACTTCGCGGACGCCGTCTGCAAACGTTACCTTCAGGCAGTGCTCTTTATATCGGAGACTTCCGTATACCGGAAACTCTTCTTTCGTAATTTCGTAAACCGGATCGTTGGTGGATACCTCAGTCAGTACCGGCATTTCAAAATCTTCTGCCGCATTGATCCGTTTTCCCCAATATAAATGTCTCACCAGACCCTGATCGTCAATTCCGAACGCATAGCTGTTGGATCTGGTCTGCAGAAGGAAAATGTTTTTGGAATGGTTGATCACAATACCCATTTTCTCTTTCCCCATTTCTATATCTTGTATCTTGCATTTTTTTCAACAGTACAAATCTATCACATGTTTTACTAAAAGTCAAAATATTTTACTTTTCTTTTAGTAAAATTTACTACGCGTTTTTTGTGACAATTGCACAAAAAGAGGCATCTCCATCTATGCAGACTGGAAATGCCTTTTCTTTTTTCTGGATCCGACGGCAGATTTGCAGTATAATATTAGTAAGTTTTGATTTGGAGGTTATCGTATGCGTGTACTTATTACAGGAACCAGCTCCGGGATCGGGAAAGCGATTGCGGAGAAATTTTTAAAAGAAGGATTTGACGTTACCGGCTTTGACCGGGAGGCGGCTTCGATTGTGCAGGAGCATTATACACACTTCTGTCTCGATATCCGCGATAAAGAGCAGTATCCGGCTCTTGCGCCGTTTGATATTGTCGTCAACAACGCCGGCGTGCAGAATGAGGATGATATTGATATCAATCTGAAGGGAACGATCGCGATCACGGAGGCGTACGGGATTCATGACGATATCCGCGCCGTTCTTATGATCGGATCGGCCAGCGGCCACACTGGCGCAGAGTTTCCGGAATATACGGCAAGCAAGGGCGGCGTGCTCGCTTACACGAAAAACGTGGCACTGCGCATTGCGCCGTACGGCGGAACATGCAACAGCCTGGATTTCGGCGGCGTGCTGACAGAGCTGAATTTGCCGGTGATGGAAGATAAGAAGCTCTGGGATCAGATTATGGATCTCACGCCGCTGAAACGATGGATGACCGTCGAGGAGGCTGCCGACTGGGCGTATTTCATGACCGTGACAAACCGGTTCTGCACGGGACAGAATATTC
>CAVBNJ010000173.1:0-6182 GCA_963596755.1 bacterium | reverse complement strand
GTGTTGATGATTGCCGGAAGCATCGTGACATTTTCTGTTGTATAGGTCCATGCAAACTGATCCAGGGTCAGGTTTTTCACACCGCGGATCAGAATAAAACCAACGAGGAAAACCAGGATTGCCAGTGCAAGAATGGCTGCACCCCAGGTAATTCCGGTCAGTACGGAGGAAAAGATACTTTTGTGATACGTTACCTTTGTTTTTTCTTTTTCTGTCGTTTTTACTTTTACAGCTTCCATTGTATTTACTGCTCCATTTCCTTTAATCGCCATAATGTGTCCTCCGGTTCAGCATAGATACGGATAAGTTGATCAGCAGGATAAAGACGAACAGGACAACGCCTGTTGCAATCAGTGCCTCTCTGTGAAGTCCGGATGCATAACCCATTTCCAGTACGATATTGGCTGTCATCGTACGAAGGCCCTCGGTGATGCCCTTTGGCATACGCGGCTGGTTTCCGGCGATCATGATAACCGCCATGGTTTCTCCGATCGCACGGCCGATGCCGAGGACGATTCCGGCGAGGATTCCGGATTTTGCTGCCGGAACGACAGCGAAGAAAACGCTCTGGGAATGGGTTGCGCCAAGGCCGAGGCTCGCTTCATAGTAGGATTCCGGTACGCTGGAAATCGCAGATTCCGTAACTCCGACAACCGTCGGCAGAATCATGATCGCAAGAAGAATGGATGCGGTCAGCATGGTGTTTCCGTTCTTTCCGGTGAACTGTGCCATCAGCGGTACGATCACAACGAGTCCGAAGAAGCCGTACACGATGGACGGGATACCTGCCATCAGGTTGATGCCTGATTTGCAGATGCCGTAAATTTTTTTCGGACAGTAGCGGGATAAAAAGATGGAAGTCAGAACGGCAACCGGGACACCCATCAGGATGGCAAGTCCGGTTACGCAGATGCTTCCGACAATCATCGGCAGGATTCCGAAGATGTTGTTTCCCGGTTTCCAGACCGTTCCTGTTAAGAATTTCAGCGGACCGATTTTAAAGATCGCCGGAACGCCGTTCATAAACAGGAAAATACAGATCAGGGCTACAGCAAGAACGGAGCAGCATGCCGCGATCAGAAATACAATTTTCATGACAGTTTCTCTTATTTTCATAGCAAATCCTCATTCTTTTCCCTGGATACCGGGTTTGTGCTTTCAAATACAGAAGTAAGAGCGGTTTTTTCTTTTCCCCGCTCTTTTCTTCTGTCATTCCTTATCGTTGTCGCTTTTCTTATTTCACATCAGCCCAGTCGGTGGTGTCGCCTACGTAGATGCTCTTAACCTGATCACTGGTCAGATCATCGGTCGGGTTCTCTTTGTTGACGATGACTGCGATACCGTCAGTTGCGATTACGGTTGCGGTAAGGCCAAGGGATTTCTCCTCGTCTTTCAGATCACGGGATGCCATTCCGATGTCGCACAGTCCGTCGCTTGCGGAGGTGATACCTGTGGTGGAATCGCTCTGCTGTACTTCAATGTTTGCATTGGAGTTTACAGCTGCATAAGCCTCTTTTAATTTCTCCATCAGAGGTGTTACAGAAGAAGATCCTGCTACGACTACTTTTTCGCCGCTGCAGCTTCCCTCGTAAGCCTGGGTGTCTTTGATTGCGATGTAACCGTCATCGGAAACTACCTGCTGTCCTTCGGTGCTTAAGATGTAATCCATGAAATCCTGTGCATCTGCGGAAAGTCCGTCTTTTGTTACGATGTTGAACGGACGGCTTACTTTGTAGGAACCGTTCTCTACGTTCTCTGCGGTTGCCTCAGCTCCGTCGATTTTCAGGGCTTTGACTTCATCATTTAAAGATCCAAGAGAGATATAACCGATTGCGTACTGGTTGCCGGCTACGGTGCTCATCATAACGGAGGTGTTGTTGGTGATCTGTGCATCAACGGTGGTGTTATCCACTTTCTCGCCTGCATCGTTTTTCTCTTCTACACCGAACAGCTCGATGAATGCGCCTCTGGTACCGGAACCATCCTCACGGGAGATGACACTGATCTGTCCGGAGAAGTCTCCTGCTGCTGCAGTGCTGTCTGTTCCTGCGCTGCTGCTTGCTGTATCTGCTGCAGATGTAGCAGAGGTGGTGTCTGCTGCGGAAGAACTGCTGCTGTCGCTGCTTCCACATCCTGCAAGCATTCCTGCGGCCATCATTGCGGTTAACGTGATTGCGATTACTTTTCTTTTCATGATATTTTTTCTCCTCTTTTTTCACACGGGATTTTGTGATTTTGTTTTGTAAAATCAGCATCCCGAGGTTTTTTACATTTCGTTTTTACAGGTATCATCATAACAACGGCGTGTAAAATACAAAATCTCAGACAGGTTAAGTTTATGTAAAACATGAATTTTTCTATTTTACATTTGGTTTCTTATTTTTTCTGACGTCAAAAAGCGCCGAGATGCGGATTTTTCTTCCACATCCCGGCGCGATTCGTTTGCCGTAAAATTTTATTCTGCTTTCTTCGTCAGATACTGCCGGATGGCCTGCAGCAGCTTTTCTTCATTCAGCGGCTTGCACAGGTGCTCGTTCATGCCGGCCTTTTTGCTTCTCTCAATGTCTTCCGCAAATGCGTTGGCTGTCATCGCAAAGATTGGAATGATTTTCGCATCACTTCGCTCCATCGCACGGATCTTTTTCGTCGCGGCAAGGCCGTCCATCACGGGCATCATCACATCCATCAGGATCAGATCAAAGAAATGCTCCCCGGATTTTTCAAATATGTTGACTGCTTCTTCCCCGTTCTGCGCAGAGGTTACGATCACACCGGCATTTTCCAGCATGAACTCTGCGATTTCCAGATTCAGTTCATTGTCCTCCGCGAGGAGTATCTGTTTTCCTTTTAAAATATCGTCCGGCACTTCTGCTTCCAGGCGCTGTGCTGTTTCGTATTCTTCATTTAAAGCAAACGGCAGCGTAACCCGAAACGTCGTTCCCACGCCCCGCTCACTCTCCACTTCAATCGTTCCGCCCATCATCTCGACGAGCTGTTTGACGATTGCAAGACCAAGACCCGTTCCCATGTAGGATGTGCGGGCACTGTTTTCCTCCTGCGCAAACGGTTCAAATGCGTGTTCCAGAAATTCTTTGCTCATGCCGCGGCCCGTGTCGGAGCAGGTAAAACAGAACACTGCCTCTTTGTTTTTGCACGAAAGCTCCTCGGTAGAAAAGTCGATAGAACCGCCGTCTTTGTTGTATTTTACTGCATTGCCTGCGATATTCAGCAGAATCTGTTTCAGATGAAGTGTGCTTCCCAGCAGATGGACGTGTTCAATCTTCGAGTGATCCATGGAGATTGTAAGTCCGCGAAGCTGGCCGTTCATCTCCGCAATCTGGTTGACCTCATCCAGCAGTTTTACCAGATCAAACGGTTCATTGTCCAGTACAACTCTTCCCGATTCCAGCTTGTTCATATCGAGCACGCTGTTGACCAGCTCGAGAAGGAAGCCTGATGCCTCTTTGACCTTGGTGCGGCATTCCTTCTGCTTCTCCACGTCATTCGGGAAATGTTCTGCAATCGCGACCATGCCCTGGATGCCGTTGATCGGCGTGCGGATGTCGTGGCTCATGCGGCGCAGGAAATCCGTCTTTGCAAGATTCGCCCGGCGCGCATCCTCCGCAGTTTCCAGAATTTTCCGCTGATACTCCAGTTCCTGCTGTTTCTGTTTGTCGATCTGGCTGACCGCATACAGAACGTTCGTGACACGCCCATGTTCATCGCGCTTTTTGACGATGAACCGCGCCAGATGCCACGATCCGCTTGATGCACGGTACTCTGCGGCGATACTGTCTGTATCCTGCAGACGGTCCGGAAGGGTATCCGGGTCCATGAACCGCTCCATCATCTCCTGATGCTCTTCCGATACTACCGTCGCCCGCACCTCGCGGAACACCTCAACGGTCCTGCCGTGTTTTCCGGTCAGGCGGTGCATCTCATCCTTGGCGGAAATTTCTTCATACGTCCCCCTGATCAGATCCATGCGATAGATCAGCCAGTAGATTTTGCTGATTGATCCAATGATTTCACTGTTCAGTGTCGCTCTCTCCAGTGCATTTTTGAGCTCCGCAAGGCTCTTTTCGAGGGAAACCTGTTTTTCTTCCAGTTCTTCCATCATATCGAGGTTCTCTTTTAATCCTCCAATATGGCCGCCGACTGAAGTCAGAAGGCGGATGGAAAGCGCCTGCTTTTCCTGTCCCGGGTTGTCAAAGCCGATGTAGCCATTCAGACGTTTATTGGAAAAGATCGGGATGACGATCAGGGAATGGATATTCTGGCCGTCGAACAGGGCATATTCTTCCGGTGTCTTTTCTTTTTCCGCATCCCAGTCGTCAGAGACGATCGCCTCACCGTTTTCGAGCCTTGGAGCCCAATTCGGCATGTCGCAGATGCGCACATTCTGCATGACACCCATCGTCGGCGCAACGCCTGTGCGGCACCACTCGTGCGTCATGCGCAGCCCCTGCCGGTCAGCAGAAGCCCAGCCAAACACGTAGGCCCGGTCCGCTCTGGAATAACGCCCCATCGAAGCCAGAAGCTTCGGCATGGCCTCGTCCATTTCTTCTCTGCTTGAAATGCTGTCAAATGCAGAAATGTTGAGCAGAATATCGTCGACGGCTGCCAGCGCGTCCTGCAGTTCCTGATATTTTCGTTCCAGCGCAGTCTCGCGGTTCGCCATTTCCGCCTGCTGCTTTTTGTTCCATTCTCTTTTCTGACGCTCCATGCAATCTCCTTCTGAGCACTGCCCCCCCCGCAAATTCTCGCCTGCTTTCCTTTTTCAAAAGCAAAAAGAGCAGGTAACGCTATAGCTATTCAACTATAACGTTCCCTGCTCTGATCTTCAGTCATCGGATGCCGTATCACAGGCACTATAGTTTTGCGCGGTAATCTTTATTTTCTGTCTTTTATTATACGCCATTCCCAAAAGATGTGTCAACAAAACGTAAAGAAAAATCCGCTTTTCAAACCTTCCTTTATTCCGGCATCGGCACGTCGAGTTTTTCGGATGCCTCTTTTAACAGGTCGATGATCGACAGATGCTGCGGACATACGCTCTCGCACTGACCGCACTGGACACAGTCGCCGGCTCTTCCCGATGTCTGTACCAGATTGTTGTAGTAGAAATGCGGACGGCCGTCCTCGCCGTAGAGACGTAAGGTGTTCAGTGCTTTGAAGACATCCGGGATGGAAATTCCCATTGGACATCCGTCGCAGCAGTAACGGCATGCGGTACACGGAACGGTCGGGTTCTTCTTCAGCTCTTCCTGTGCTTTGGTGATGACGGCTTTTTCTTCGTCATTTAACGGCTCAAAGTTCTGGAAAGTTCTGATATTATCCTGCATCTGCTCTTCGTTCGACATACCGGAAAGTACGGTTGCAACGCCCGGCAGGGAAGCTGCAAAACGGAGTGCCCAGGATGCCACCGATGCGTCCGGACGAACGCGTTTCATCTCGGCCTCAACTTCTTTGCTTGCCGATGCCAGAGAACCTCCTTTTACCGGCTCCATAACGAGGAACGGCATGTTGTATTTGCGAAGTACCTCATACAGGCGGCCGGACTGAATCAGCGGGTTGTCCCAGTCTGCGTAATTCATCTGGATCTGAACGATTTCAACCTCTGGATGCTCGGAGAGAATCTTGTCGAGCAGTTCCGGGGTTCCATGATAAGAGAAACCGAAGTGTTTGATCAGACCTTCCTCTTTTTTCTTCATTGCCCAGTTGAAGCAGTCATATTTGATGTAGCCGTCATAGTTTGCGCCGTCCTCGACACTGTGCAGCAGGTAATAATCAAAGTAGCCTGCTCCGGTGCGCTCGAGCTGGTCGTTGAAGATGCGGTCGCGGCCTTCAATGCCCTCGTCCATCATCCACTGCGGGAGTTTCGTGGTCACGGTGAAGCTCTCTCTCGGGTGACGCTCAACCAGCGCTTTTTTCACGATACTCTCCGATTTTCCGCCGCAGTACATATAGGCGGTATCGAAATAATTCATACCGGAAGCAATGTACGCATCGACCATTTTACAGATCTGATCCAGATCCAGTTCCCCGTCTTTCTCCGGAAGACGCATCATACCAAATCCCAGTTTTGGCATTTTTGTTACATCTACACTCATTGTAAAATCCCCTTTCTTTTTCCGCGGAAAACCTTTGTTTTCCCGTTGTTGTTGAGAAAATTCTAACAT
>CAVBNJ010000172.1:0-6204 GCA_963596755.1 bacterium | reverse complement strand
GACGGGGCAAAAGACAGATAAGACGGTCAGAAACGGTCAAAACAGGTCGATAAAACAAGAAAAACGGTCAAAAAACTCTAAAGTTATGCAAATGCGACAAAAAGAGGAAGCGAAATTCATGAAATATTGATGATTGATTTTGAACGAATATGATTATATAATAAGCTCATCAAAGCAAACACGATCAAAATAAAGCAGGAGGACAACATGATTTACACAGTGACATTCAATCCGTCCCTGGACTACATCGTATCGGTGGAAGACTTCAAGCTCGGCCTTACCAACCGTACAAGCTCCGAGCTGATGCTTCCGGGCGGAAAAGGAATCAACGTATCGACCGTACTTGGAAATCTCGGAATCGAGAGCACCGCACTTGGCTTTCTGGCAGGATTCACCGGAAAAGAAATCGCAGAACGCCTCGACCAGATAGGCATCAAAAACGGCTGCATCTGGCTGAAAGAAGGCTATTCCCGCATCAACGTCAAACTGAAAAGCATTGACGGAACCGAGATCAACGGTCAGGGACCTGTCATCCCGGAGGAAAAAGTAGCAGAGCTGATGAAACAGCTTTCCACGCTCGGCGAGGGCGACGTTCTCTTCCTCGCAGGCAGCATCCCGTCATCCATGGCAGATGATGCTTATCAGAAGATCATGGAGATGCTCGACGGCAAGGGCGTGCGCATCGTCGTAGACGCCACCCGCGATCTGCTGATGAAGGTTCTGCCGTACCATCCGTTCCTCATCAAGCCGAATAATCACGAGCTCGGCGAGATCTTCGGTGTGGAGCTGAAGACGAGAGAGTCGGTCGTTCCGTACGCAAAACAGCTGCAGGAGCAGGGGGCACAGAACGTACTCGTTTCCATGGCAGGCGAGGGAGCCGTTCTCGTCGATGCAGACGGTGAAGTTTTCGAAGCACCGGCACCGAAGGGAAAACTGGTCAACGGAGTCGGAGCAGGCGACTCGATGGTAGCCGGATTTATGGCAGGCTACATGGAAAAAGAAGATTATCTTCACGCATTCCACATGGGAATCGCAGCCGGAAGTGCAAGTGCTTTCTCCGAAAACCTTGCCACCCGTGAGGAGATTGCATCTGTCTATGAACAGATTACAAAATAAAAGGGAGGACGTCTCATGAGAATCACAGATTTGCTGGACATCCGCAGTATCAAACTGGATGCCGCACCGAAAAGCAAACAGGAAACGCTTGACGCAGCCGTAGCGCTGATGGTGAAAAGCGGAAAGATCACAGACGAAGAAGCGTACCGCGCACAGGTTTACGCACGAGAGGAAGAAAGCACCACAGGAATCGGCGAGGGAATCGCGATTCCGCACGGCAAATGTGATGCGGTAAACAAACCGGGCCTTGCAGCCATGGTCATCCCGGAGGGCGTTGATTTCGATTCCCTCGACGGAGAGCCGGTCACCTTACTGTTCCTTATTGCAGCGCCGAACACGAAAGACAATGTTCACCTCGATGTGTTAAGCAAACTATCCATGATGCTGATGGACGAAGAGTTCACAAAGAGCCTTCGAAGCGCAAAGACACCGGAAGAGTTCCTTGCCATCATCGACCGCGCCGATGAAGAGAAAAAGAGCGTAGATGAGCGTCTTGCCGAGCCGGCGGAAGCAAAAGAAAATCAGGTGAAGATTCTCGCCGTTACTTCCTGTCCGACCGGTATTGCCCATACCTACATGGCAGCTGAGGGAATCGAGAAAGCTGCAAAGGCAAAGGGATGCTTCGTCAAGATCGAGACACGAGGCTCCGGCGGAGCGAAAAACGTTCTGACTGCACAGGAAATCGCCGATGCCGACTGCATCATCGTCGCAGCTGATGCACAGGTTCCGATGGACCGCTTCGACGGAAAGAAAGTCATCCAGCGCCAGGTATCCGACGGTATCAGCAAGGCGGACGAACTGATCGAGCTTGCGATGTCCGGAAATGCGCCGGTTTACAAGAGCGGAAATGCACAGACGGCAGCAGCTAGTACAAAGAAAAACAGCGGCGGTGTCGGCCATCAGCTTTACACACAGCTGATGAACGGTGTTTCCCATATGCTTCCGTTCGTCGTAGGCGGCGGTATTCTGATCGCAATCGCATTCCTGATCGACGGACTCCTCGTTGATATGAACGCCCTCGATGCGGCATCGCGAGGAAACTTCGGTACGATTACCCCGGCAGCAGCGATGTTCAAGCAGATCGGAGACGTGGCATTCGGCCTGATGCTTCCGGTTCTTGCAGGCTACATTGCGATGGCAATCGGCGATCGGCCGGCACTCGCGCTTGGTTTTGTCGGCGGAATGATGGCAGCAAACGGAACCTCCGGTTTCCTCGGTGCACTCGTTGCCGGATTTGCAGCAGGATACATTATCCTCGGCCTTCGCAAAGTATGTGAAAAACTTCCGGAAGCACTCGAAAAGATTGCACCGGTTCTGATTTACCCGGTAGTCGGTATCCTTGCAATGGGTATTCTGATGCTCTTTGTCGTAGAACCGGTTATGGGAACGATCAATACCGCACTGAACAATGGCCTCTCCGCTATGGGCGGTTCCAGTAAAGTGGTTCTTGGACTGATCCTCGGCGGCATGATGGCAATCGACATGGGCGGCCCGTTCAACAAAGCAGCTTACGTATTCGGAACAGCAGCTATCGCAGCAGGAAACTACGACATCATGGCATCCGTTATGATCGGCGGTATGGTTCCGCCGTGTGCAATTGCACTTGCAACTCTGCTGTTCAAAGATAAATTTACAAAAGAAGAAAGAGAATCCGGTCCGACCAACTTTATCATGGGACTTGCCTTCATCACCGAGGGTGCAATTCCATTCGCAGCAGCTGACCCGATCCACGTTCTTCCGTCCTGCATCATCGGCTCCGGCCTCGCAGGTGCGCTCTCCATGGCGTTTGGCTGTACCCTGATGGCACCGCACGGCGGTATCTTCGTTGTACCGGTTATGGGAAATGCGCTGATGTATCTGGTGGCACTCGTCATCGGAACGGTTGTATCGGCAGTTCTGCTTGGAGTTTTAAAGAAAAAAGTTGCATAAAAGACAGAAAAGAATAGAAAAAAGACAGAAAATACAGTAAAATTAAAATATCAAATGATCCGATGGGAGGAAAAAATCATGAAAGAATTTAAGTATGTTGTAACAGATCCAGAAGGAATCCACGCTCGTCCGGCAGGAATGCTTGTAAAGGCAGTCAAAGAGTTTACCTGCGACATCAAAATCGCAAAGGGCGGAAAAGCCATGAACTGCAAAGCCATCTTCGGCATCATGGGACTGGCAGTAAAACAGGGTGAGGAAGTTACCCTGACCTTCGACGGAGCGGATGAGGACGCTGCATACGAGGCAATCAGCAGCTTCATGAAAGAAAACTTATAATCAAAAAGCAGTGATATGATACAGCAGGAGCGTGTTTGAAAAACTTTCTAACTTGGGAAAAACTGATTAGAAATCCTTTTTGAACACGCTCCGGCTGTCTGGACAGAAAATTCGGATATCGAGAACAAAGGTGGAGAAAACTTATGCAGATTTATCAGGGAAAGAGCGTATTTTCCGGCATTGCGATCGGAAAGATCCGCGTATATAAAAAGAATGAACGGCAGGTAAAACGCGTCAAGGTGGAAAATCCGGATGCGGAGATGGCACGGTTTGAGGAAGCAAAGGCAAAAGGAATCGCCCAGCTCGGCGTTCTGTATGAAAAAGCCTGCAAAGAAGTCGGAGAGGCAAACGCCGCAATTTTTGAAGTACATCAGATGATGATGGAGGATGACGGATACAATGAGTCCGTGGAAAATATCATCAAAAGCCAGGGTGTGAACGCAGAGTATGCGGTTGCAACGACGGGAGACAACTTTGCACAGATGTTTTCGGCCATGGATGATGATTACATGAGAGAGCGCGCCGCAGATGTCAAAGATATTTCCGAGCGTCTGATCTCGATCTTAAACGGAGACGACACCGATGCATCCTTAAACGATGAACCGGCGATTATCGTTGCCGACGATCTGGCACCGTCAGAAACGGTACAGATGGATAAAGACAAAGTTCTTTCTTTCGTTACCGTGCACGGTTCTTTAAACTCCCACACAGCGATTCTTGCAAGAACGATGGCAATCCCGGCCCTTGTCGGAACTCCGCTTCCGCTGGATGAGAGTGTCGACGGAAAGCTTGGCGTTGTCGATGGATCAGACGGAATGATCTACGTGGACCCGGATGAGGAGACACTTGCCGCCATGCAGAAACGCCGTGCAGAGGATGAGGAGAAGAAAAAACTTCTTCAGACCTTAAAGGGAAAAGAAAATATTACACTGGACGGACAGAAAATTCTGCTGTATGCTAATATCGGAAACATCAAAGATCTTGCGGCAGTTGTACAGAACGACGCAGGCGGCATCGGCCTGTTCCGAAGCGAGTTTATCTATCTCGAGCAGGACCACTACCCAACCGAGGAAGAGCAGTTCCGCATCTACAAACAGGCAGCAGAGACGATGGCAGGAAAACGCGTCATCATCCGTACGCTCGATATCGGAGCAGACAAACAGTGTGATTACTTTGAAATGGAAAAAGAGGAGAACCCGGCACTTGGCTGCCGTGCCATCCGTATCTGCCTGACCCGGCCGGAGATCTTTAAGACACAGCTTCGCGCGCTGTTCCGCGCAAGCGCATATGGAAAAATTGCTATTATGTATCCGATGATTACAAGCGTCGGCGAGGTACGCCAGATCAAGGCGATCGTGGAGGAAGTGAAGGCTTCTCTGGCAGAACAGGGTATCGAGTACGGAAACCCGGAGCAGGGAATCATGATCGAGACCCCGGCAGCCGCCATCATCAGCGATGAGCTGGCAAAAGAGGTGGACTTCTTCAGTATCGGAACGAACGATCTGAGCCAGTACACCCTCGCAATCGACCGCCAGAATACGAAGCTCGATCCGTTCTTCGATCCGCATCACCCGGCGATCCTGCGCATGATCCAGATGGTTGTGGAGAATGCACACAAAGCAGGCATCTGGGCCGGTATCTGCGGCGAGCTCGGTGCAGATCAGGAACTGACGAAAGAATTTCTCGCCATGGGCGTGGATGAACTCTCCGTATCTCCGGGAAGCATCCTTCCGCTCCGCAAAATCATTCTGGAAACCAATGTGGCAGAATATAAGGCAGGAAAGAAATGTTAACACAGCAGCGACATGAAATCATATTGAAACTGTTAAAAGAAAAGGGAAGCATCACCGTGACGGAAGTCAAGGATCTTCTCGATGCTTCGGAATCCACGGTACGCCGCGACATCACAGCGCTCGACAAAGAGGGCAAGCTGGAAAAGGTATTCGGCGGCGCCGTGGAGGCCGGCCAGAAAGTGACCGCGCATGAGTATACGGTCGCACAGAAAAATGAGCTGAACTGCGACGCCAAACGGAAAATCGCAGAATATGCCGCTTCCCTCATTGAGCCGGACGACTTCGTCTTTCTCGATGCCGGAACGACGACGGCGCATATGATCGATTTTATCGGAACGAAATCCGCTGTTTTCGTAACCAACGCCGTTGCCCATGCCCAGAGACTGGCATCCCGCGGCTATAAGGTGATTCTGGTAGGCGGCGAACTGAAAAGCTCCACAGAAGCCGTCGTCGGAAACCAGGCGATCCGCACCATTCAGGAATATCATTTTACCAAAGGATTTTTCGGCACCAACGGCGTCACCAGAAGAAGCGGCTGCACAACCCCGGATGTCAACGAGGCCGTCATCAAAAAGACCGCCATGGAACAGTGCCGCCAGTGCTACGTCCTCTGCGACGCAAGCAAATTCAACAGCATCAGCTCCGTCACCTTCGCCGACTTCGAAAAACCAATCTTCATCACCGACCGGAAAGTGATCGGGTATGAGAAGAGCAAACATATCATTGCGTGCGGGGAAGAAGAAAAATAGAAAGCCAATATCTTACACACACATAAATAGAGAAGAGCCTCTGGCCTGTAAAAATTTTTTACAGAGCCTGGGGCTTTTTGCATTTTATCCGAAAAATATCAGAAAATAGAACAAAAACAGAGATAGAAAATATAACAGAAATATGTTATAGTAATAGAGCCAAAACGGATATTCTGACACAGACACAGATAACGAACAGGAAATCAGAAAACCGAAGGAAAGTGGTGCATCACATCCTTCTTGTATTTTCAACCACACTTCATGTGCGGGTTGAGCGGAGG
>CAVBNJ010000171.1:0-6217 GCA_963596755.1 bacterium | reverse complement strand
GATCGTGTTCAGCGCCAGCCGCGCCTTGTCACACATCTGCTCAAGCGAATCTTCTGCCCCTTCCGACCGGTATACGCCGATTTTTTCACGCACATGGACCGACAGCCGGTACGTTTTGAAAAAGTCAGCCGCTCCCTGCTCGAGCGTCTCCGCAAACGCACATTCCGACGGAATCAGGATGTAAAACACATCCGCGGAAAACCGCGCCATAAGTCCGCGTTCCGCACCGGGAAGGCCGAGCAGCATCAGTGCAATCTCCTGCAGCAGACGGTCGCCCTCTTTCCGGCCGAAAACCTCATTGACCAGCCGGAAATTATCTACGTCGAGCACCAGCACATCGAAGGCCTTCTCCGCATGTTCCGCAATCAACGCCGCGCCTCTGCGGTAAAATGCCGACGCGCTGTAAAGATTCGTCAGCTCATCGCGCTCGAGAACGGCGATCGTGCTGTTCGCCTCACGCACTTCATCGAGGACCTGGCGGAGCTGCAGATTGCTTTTTGTCAGTGCCCGCTGCGAATTGATCAGCTGATTGTTCATCCGCTGGATTTCATAATATTCATCTTTATACGCCGTCTGCAGATTTTCCTCCGCCCACGCCGTCCAGCGCAGGTATTCCTGCATCAGTTCTGTGATCTCATCGCCTTTTTCGGATTCGATCAGGAAAAGCAAAAAATGTCTTGGATACGTGCAGACAATGGCGCAGACCCGTCGTTTCGGCTCCAAAAAGCCAAAAGAACAGACCTCCTGTTTTCCGTCGCGCATTCCGCTCTTTGTTTCCAGCAGATCCGCTTCTTCCACAAGATCTTTGAGGCACATTCCCCTGCCCCACTCCGACTGGCCGCTGCTCTGCAGCACCAGCGTGATATTCCATTGTCTGTCACATACCAAAACATCGTGTTTCATTCTTTTTTATCGCTCCAGCTTTTTATTTGCCTCTGCAAGAAGCTCCTTTGCATCCCTCGTATACAGATCGATCGGCCACTGAGACCAGAGTTCATGGGTACTGTCGAATGCATGGCCGCCGACGGCAACGCAGAGGTCGGGGAATTCCCGTTTGATCGCTTCGACCATGTCGCGGCATGCCATCAGGTGCTGCGGCATCGTCACGGACAGCGCTACCAGATCCGGCTTGTTTTCCCGGATTGACGCGAGCATCGCAGATTCCGGCACGGCAGCTCCCAGGTAAATACTGTCCCATCCGTCATTTTCAAAAATATCTGCCACCATGCGCGAGCCCATCTCATGAAGTTCGGTTCCCGGGCAGGCGCACAGAAGTGTTTTATGTTTTCTTTCCTTCGAAAACAGCACTGGATAAAGCTGTGCCATCGCCATCTGTGTGATTGAAGTGCAGTAATGCTCCGTGTCTACGGAAATCTTCGCCGTATGCCACAGCTCTCCGATCCGGCGCATGCACTCTGCCAGAATTTCCACATAAATATCGTTCAACGGAATTCCTTTTTCCATCCACTGCTGAACCATAGAAACGGCCTTTCTGGCATCCTTTGCAAACAGGCTTTCCAGATATGCATCAACTTCATTCTCATACCGGCATACGGTCGGTTTCTCTTCTTCCGGTTTCTGTGCCGCTTCGCGTACCTTTTCCTGTGCCTCATCGAGAAGCTGCATCAGCCGCGGCTGTTTCTCCTCGCTGATCTCTTTTTTCACACCCTCGCGGATGTACTCAAAATGGCCGATGATATAGTCCGCTGTCTGCTGGCCGTTTGCTTCTTTGAAAATTGCATTCAGCAGGCCATACAGCCACGCCGCATAATCGGTCAGAATCTTGTCTTCCTTCATCAGGTAAGACGTATACAAAAAGTCAATATTGTAGCGTGTGTCACGATAGATAATATTCTCCACACGCGGTTCCATCGTTTCAAAATATTCCGGTTCCGCCAGACGCTGACAGGAAAATGCAGCGTCCGTCAGTTTTTCAAAATCACTGTCGTAATCCATCCATAATAAGCTCATTTTTTCCGCCTTTCTTACTTCTCTCCGCAGAAGTATTTTTTATTTCTCCTTTTCGCGCAGAATCGTCCGCATCTGCTCTGCGCATTCCGGGTCAAACCGGATTCCTTTTCTTTCTTCCAGCTTTTGGCTGATCTCTTCCGCTGTCTCACCCCATCTTGCATGGCGGTCCGTATAATCTGCCACACTTAAAATCCGGGCGAGCACCGGAATGTCTTTTCCGGAACGACCCTCAAGATAACCGCTTCCATCGTAATTTTCCCTATGGTACCGCACCGCTTCCGCTACTTCGTCCGCAATCTGAAGTTCACGGATAATCTGATAGCCGCGCGAAACATAAGTCTGATAGATTTCGTACTGTTCCTCCGTCAGACTTGGTTTCTGTATCACCTCATCCGGCAGTCCTACAGCTCCAACCTCGTGCAGAAGTCCTGCATAATATGCATTCGTACACGTCGTTTCATCAAATCCCATCCGTCTTGCGATCTCCCGTGAATACGATGCCGTCTGTTCACAGTGACGGTCGATTTCCGGGATTTTGGCGCTCAATGCACTGTACATGGATGTGATGATGTGCAGCGACATATCCGCCAGTTTCTTTTTCTCCTCCTGGATTTTTTTCTCAAGGCGAATTTTATTTTTTTCTTTCTCCACCCAGTACCGCTGGATCGAAAACATGATAATATACGCAATTCCGACCATACACAGGTACAAATACGGAAAACGCATCAGTAAATTTTCATTGTAAATTCCGCGCAGCCGCGCAAGGCCGCTTCCCCGGACCTGTATGATGATAAAGCTCATACAGACCGCGTTGAACACCAGGCTGGTCCGGATTCCAAGGATAAAGACGGCACCCACGGAAAACAGAATAAGATAAAACATGCTGAAATATCCGATATTTCCGTCATAGAACAGGTGCAGGTTCGGTGAAATCAGAAGAAGAAACGTCACCGTGTCCAGCCACAGATAATCTTTTTGATGGCTGATGGCACAGTTGACCGAAAGAAGAACGATCATCGACAGAAACATCTGCAGAACGGTTCTTTTACTTTCCATGGGATAAAAAAGCCCGGCGCCAAAATTCAGAATCATGATCAGCACCAGTACATTTTTCATCCACATGGCAATTTTCGGATCTTTATATTTACTGAATATTACTTCCAGAAATTTCTTCACGCATTTTCTCCTTCCGGAATTTCAATCTTTCCTTCCTCGATCAGACGAATCACGGTCTCTGCCACTTCCGGATCGAACTGTGTTCCGCTGCCCTTTTCAAACTCGCTGATGATGTAATCCCGGCCGCACTGCTTCCGGTAACAGCGGTTGGAATTCATCGCATCCAGCGCGTCCGCTGCGCTGATGATTCTTACGATATACGGCAGATCGTCCAGGCGGATTCCCTCCGGGTATCCTTTTCCGTCGTACCGTTCGTGGTGATAGCTTGCGCCGTAGTCCGCCTGCGGCAGAAAGGAAAGTCCCGCA
Organism: bacterium; assembly: GCA_963596755.1. Lineage (GTDB taxonomy): Bacteria > Bacillota > Clostridia > Lachnospirales > Lachnospiraceae > Fusicatenibacter. The sequence continues at coordinate 2,764 of CAVBNJ010000171.1, read as the reverse complement.
AGGATCTTTCGTCCCCACACCGGGTGTGTTTTCATGATCTCATATTCCTCGTCGGTCAGGCGCGATGTCTTTTTCAGAATCGCATCCGGGATTGCAATTTTTCCGATATCGTGCAGCAAAGCGCTCCGGTAAATCTGATCCAGTTCTTTTTCCGTCGGTGAGAAACTCTTCAGATTTTCCGCGATCAGCCGCGAATAGTCTGCGACACGCTGGGAATGCTGTCTTGTGTAATTGTCTTTTTCATCGATCATCCGTCCGATTGCCGCTACGGAATTTACCATCAGCTTCTGTGCTTCTTCGATCGTCGCGGTTACTTCCGCCTCCATCGCTTTCTCTTCTTTTTCCTGCCGGATCCGATACTTTTTGAAAAGCAGATCTGTGACAAGCATCAACAGGAAAAAGGACCAGTAAAACACCGGGTAATAGAAGCGGTAATCCCAGGTGTACGGATATGCCATTCTTTCGCACAGCGGACTCCAGAACAGAACCGTGATGACAGCGCCGTAACCGACGCAGCACGGCACACCGAACGGCAGTCCGACCAGCAGAAGAAGAATCGACGGCGCAATGAAAAACCACAGGTTCTGAAAACCGTCGTTTCCGCCGAAATAGATACAGTAAACACTCGACGCCAGCAAAAGCAGCGTCACAATCTTGATCGGCCGCTCTACATTCTTCGCATTTCGAATCCGCACAGCATCCCAGATGCCGATCCCGCAGATGACAAGGCAGAAAATGTAAATTCCGGGGTTTTTCTGCAAACTGTTGTTAAAACAGTTAATCAGAAACACCATCAGAACAAACCAGTAAAGCACGTTGCTTAAGTATCTGGTCTCAATCTCCGCTTGCTTTTCATAGCGGTAAACCTGCCGGATCAGTTCTTTTACTTTCTGCATGCGTGCCTCCTTTCGTTACGGTTATCTGACTCTATTTTACTCCATGATCCATGTTTCGGGAAGTATAAATTTGTGAAAAGAGGTTGTTTGTAATGGTTGGACGAAAAAAATCCGCCGCCCGGGAATTTTTACACGCCCGGACGGCGGATTCTGTAAAATATAAAATTAATAATACTCCCTCAGCAGATACGTCGGTGTGCAGCTCCATGCGTGGCAGTAGCTGTTCACAATACTGCTTCCATACGGAGACTCGGCCGGATTTTCCGGGTTGTAAAGTTCCCAGAACGTATCGGCTCCGTGATGGATCATTCCGCCCCAGTAATATTTCATATACTCCATGGCCTGATCTTTCTTTCCGCACAGGAGAAGCGCTTCTACATAGTGATGATTCATGTACGGAGATACCATACCTTTCTCAGGCTTCATCTCTGTCACTTTATCCAAAAGCTTCGCTCCCTCTTCTGCCGTTACCACACCGCCAAGCACCATCCATACCTGGCTTGCATAATTGATCTGTTTTTCCTCGCCGCTTACAAATAAACCGGTCTTTTCATCCAGCAGATAATTTCTCGCTGCTTTCGTTTTCTTCTCTGCTTCTTCCGACAGTTCTTCTGCCTTTTCTTTATTTCCAAGGATTTCTGCAATCTCCCGGACCTTCTTTGCACAGTAAACATAGACGCCCTGCATTGCCGCCTGTTTATCCAGTCCTTCTGTCCAGTCGATAAAGGCCCAGAAGCCTTCTCCGCTGATCAGCAGATCCTTTTCATCAAACTGTGCTTTTGCAAGCTCCATCTGACGATACGCACAGCTGCTCAGATCGCAAAGTGTTTCCATATCACCTGACGCTCTGAAGTAATCCAGCAATGCTGCTCCGAAAAACATGGAGTAATCCAGCAGAAATGTATCATCTACAATAAATTTCGGTTCCGTGAACAGGCATGCGCTTACCAGTCCGTCCTCTCTTGTCTGTGCTGCAAAAAGATACAGGCATCGCTTCACCAGATTAAAATTCCGGAATGTCGCATAATTGGCCAGCGCCTGCAGCCTCAGATCGCCCAGCCACAGTCGGCGGTCACGTTTCGGACCGTCCTCAAAGACGGACTGCATACAGTTCATCAGGGTGCGAAGGCTGACCTGATCCAGTCTGCGGATCATCTCATCATCACTTTCCAGCGGTTTCACCTCATCCATGGTGACAGCCGAAACGCTGACGCATGTCACATCTTCCACAACAAGCTGCCATTTCAGAGAAGTATCAATGGCCTGAATTTCCAGATATCGGAAGGCATACCGTCTCGGAAGTCTGAGTTCCGCTGGAAGCACATCCACATGAATAAACTCTTCCTGAATCCAGCCGCGGCTGATCCATCCGTCATAATCCGCAGAATCCTCTGTCATCTCTTTTGCAATTTCTCCAAATTTCAGATGAAAGAAAGCAGGTGCATCCTGAGGGCTTCCCACAGAATTGAGTTTCAGAGTCACATAACCAACCTGGTGATCACCAAAATCCAGGCAGATTTTATCTCCTTTGGCAAGAGGGTAATGAGAAAGGTTTTCCACCGTATCTTTCTTCTTTACCTCCGGATATACACCATCCGTCTTTACGATATCCACAATGGCAGCCGCTTTTACCGTCGTCTCATGAAGCTTCGGCGCACACGCTTCTGCTTTTTCTTTAAATGTTTCGTTCGTCACGCGGATCATATTTAAATCACTGCTTACTTCAGGCATGGTCTGCTGCTCTCCTCTCATCCAGTTCTTTGATAATCTGCGGATAAATTTTGTCCAGATTATAGAATAACATCGTAATAATAGACGCGATGTTCATCACGATCGGCACCCAGATGTACATGGCTGTGATATAGCTC
>CAVBNJ010000170.1:0-6220 GCA_963596755.1 bacterium | reverse complement strand
ACCCGCGACCCCAACCTTGGCAAGGTTGTACTCCACCCCTGAGCCACTCGCGCATTTTTAAGTTTTTATCTTGTTAAGTGCTCGCTGCACCTTACAAATGATAATATACACGAACTCCCCTCATTTGTCAACACCTATTTTCAACTTTTTTCAAAAAAATTTCAAAAACATCTACAATTCCCACATTTCCCCATTTTATTATCCCTCCTCAACAACCTTTTCTCAATTCAGTCACGCTGCCCACCCGGGCAGCCGTGCGTCCGTCCCCAGGCTCAGACCTCATGGACCTTCGTGCCTGCGGGGTGGAGGGCATAGAAAAAGAGGGCGCGAACTGTGAGCGTGGAATGGGTGCGGAGAAACGGGATGAGATCGGGTGTTCAACACCAGATCTCAAAACGCACTGAGCCGGGAAATCATCAGGATTTCCTGGCGAATTGCGTTGGTTCCCGTTTCTCCGTGCCCATTCCATGCCACAGTTCCGCCCTCTTTTTCTCGCCCTCCGCACCGCAGGCACGAAGGTCCATGAGGTCGTCCCTACGCCTTCAAAATCGCACTCAGCACATACTGATTATTCGAAAAGTTCTTCTGCGAAATATCCCCAAGCCTGATGAGGTCGACATCCAGCCACAGCTCCTCCGCCGCCACCATCATATTCGCAAACATAATCCCAAAATTCACCTCATCCCACTTCCGAAGCTTCTCCACACTATGCTTCTTCGAGAAAATATGAATCCTGTTATCATACACCACAAATCTCCACGGCTGACTGTTCATACTGGACGGAGAAAGTCGTGCCGCCTCCAGCATCTGCGTCATCCACTGCCTCGGAACTTCCTTGAACACACAAAGGTCATCCAACGGCAGCCTCTTCGCCTCACTCTGTCTCCTCGTATGCGCCCCATGACTCTTCCCGAAAGCGACAATCCCCACAAGCCGCTTCCCGTCCTTTTCCAATTCCGCCTTCTTCACGCGGTTACTTCCAATAAAGCAGGTCCCCAGCCCGATACTGCAAAGATACAGCACCATCTGCTCCATAATATAACCCACATTCATCAGATACCGCTCCGACTCCTCCGAATAAAAAGCCATATAATACGGCGCCTTCACACTGAACATACTGAGCATTCTCTCCTGCCCCTTTCGGTTGTCCAGAATCGCCATATCCACACCGATGCCCGAAAACAGCGCCGTCATCTCCTTATAATGCTCCCAAATCTTATCCAAAGTCTGCGGCGGAAGCGTATCAAAACAATAATTTCTTACTGATTTCCTAACAAAAATAGCCTCATATAAATTCATACTCTCACCCTTACTTCATCTGCTATCCGTCTTTTTTTCTATAGCCGGCCGCGGCCCGCTCCTCATTTTTACAGGATCAGAGCCGCATTCCGAAAAATTTACGTTTAATCTTCCACATTCGACAGAAATACGGAAATTCTCCCACTTAATCGCAAATATTTTTCATATTCCAGCTTATCTTTTTTTACTCTGTAATAATATTGTAACATACTAAAAAACTTTTTCAAGGGAAAAACGCGCCAAATTTTGTATATTTTTCACACATATTTCCCATCAAATTTATGCAACTTTAAAACCTGCGCTTACTCTTCCGCGGTCAGCTTCTCCAGCTCCTCCACATAAGAAGCAAACACATCCAGTGCCTCTTCCACCGGCTCCGGCTTCGTCATATCGACGCCGCAGATCTTTAAGAGATCGATTGGATCCTTCGAGCATCCGCCGCTTAAGAACTGTTTGTACTTCTCCACAATCCCCGGCTCCCCTGCCAGAATCTTGCTGCTGATTGCAATTGCCGCAGAAAATCCCGTTGCATACTGATAGACATAGAACGGTGTATAAAAATGCGGAATTCTCGCCCACTCCAGCGCGATCTGCGGGTCCGAAATCATATCCGGTCCGAAATACTCCTTGTTGATCGACAGATACAGCTCCGAGATACCGTCCGCCGTCAGCGTACCGTCCTCTGCCATCTTCTCGTGAATCCGCTTCTCAAACTCCGCAAACATCGTCTGACGGAACACTGTTCCCTTGAACTGATCCAGGAAATAATTCAGCAGGAAGATCTTCTCCTCTTTCTCCTTCGCATGCTCCAGCAGATAACGGATCAGCAGCGCCTCGTTGCAGGTCGAAGCCACCTCAGCGACAAAGAGGCGGTACTCCGCATACGTAAACGGCTGTGTATGGTTCGAATACCAGGTGTGCAGCGAATGACCCATCTCATGTGCCAGAGTAAAGACAGAATCGATATTTCCGTTAAAGCTCATCAGCACATACGGATGCGAATCGTAAGATCCCCAGGAATACGCACCGCTCCGTTTTCCTTCATTCTCATAGACATCAACCCAGCGCTCCGAGAATCCCTTGTCCAGCAGTGCCACATAATCATCACCAAGCACGGCAAGTGCCTTCTTCACGATCTCGGTCGCCTGCTCATACGTATATTTCTGCTCATACTCTTTCGTCAGAGAAACGTAAACATCATACATATGAAGCTCCTCCACGCCGAGCAGCTTCTTGCGCAGTGCTACGTAGCGGTACATTGCCGGCATCTTCGCATGAATTGCCTCGAGCAGTTTGTCGTAAACCGAAACCGGAATATTTCCGCCGTCCAGCGATGCAGCCAGTGCAGACGGGTATTTCCGCACATCCGCAAAGAACGCAGCCTGTTTCAGGTTTGCGCTGAATGTTGCGGCAAGCATGTTTTTGTGCTTCTCATACTCCGAATAGTATTTTTCAAACGCTTCTTTTCTCACGCGGCGGTCCTTCGACTGCAGAAAACCGATGAAGGTACCGTGGCTTAACGGAACCTGATTTCCGTCCTCATCCGTTACCGGCGGAAATCTCAGATCTGCATTCGAAAAAGCAGAGAAAATCTGATCCGGGCTGGATGCCATCTCTCCGGCTTTCGCGAGAACAGCCTCCATCTCCGGCGACAGAATGTGCTCTTTCTTGCGGAAGTTTTCTTTTAATACGCGGTCATACAGGCGGAGCGGCTCATACTCCTTCTCGAATTCTGCAACGACGTTCTCGTCAAGTTCAAGAATCTCCGGCTCCACGAAAGAAGAAGCATCTGCAAGAACCGACATCATGCTCTCCATCTTTCCGGCGTAGCCCTGATACTTCTGGTTTCCCATATCCTGATGGTATTTCTGGCTTGCATAGACATACAGGCGGGAAAATACGCGGCTGATCTCATCCAGCCCGGAGAGAACACCGTACAGCGCCTCCGCGCTCTCTTTCATCGTTCCCTGTTTTGCACGGAACGCTTCTATTTTCTTTTCAAGCTCCTGCTCTGTTTTCTCAAATTCTTCGTCACTTACAAACAGGCTGGAAAGATCCCAGCAGTACGCCGGGTCCATCTCTTCTCTTTTTTTCAGTTTAATTTCTGCCATATTTCTCCCTTCATCCGCCTCCAGAGGCGAAACAGTTTCTGCGGTTTTTCTTCTAATCTTAATGTGCCGCACTTACGCTTAGTTTACCACAGTTTTCCCATGAAATCTAAAATTTTTTCTTAATTTTGTTGACAAATCTCTAACTCAGCTGTATGATTGTACTATCGAATTAATACAGTAATACAAAAAGGAGTGAATGCCATATGCCATGGAATCTTGATTCCTCTCGGCCGATCTATCTGCAGATCATCGAGCGGGTACAGATGGACATTATCACCGGGCGCTATCAGCCTGGCGACAAGCTTCCGTCTGTCCGCGATCTCGCGCAGGAAGCCGCCGTCAACCCCAACACAATGCAGAAAGCACTTTCCGAACTGGAACGCAGCGGACTGATTTATTCGCAGCGGACCAGCGGACGTTTTATCACAGAGGATAAGGAGTTAATTCATCAGATGAAAAAAGAACTTGCCGCGGCAGAAGTATCTGCCTTTGTTGCCCACATGAAACAGCTCGGCATCACCCCGGAGGAAATCCGGCAGCTGCTTGCCGAAACCATTGAGGAGGAAGAAAATCATGAGTGAACTTGTAACGTGTAAAGACCTGACGAAGCGCTTTGGAAACCATACCGCGCTCGATCATCTCAACATTTCCCTGGATCCCGGGAAAATCATCGGACTGCTGGGCCCGAACGGAAGCGGAAAGACAACGCTCTTAAAGCTGCTGAACGGACTGCTGACCCCCACTGAGGGCGAAGTTCGTATCGACGGAAATCACCCGGGTGTCGAGACGAAAAAAATTGTCTCCTATCTGCCGGATAAAATGTATCTCGGCAACTGGATGCGCGTTTCGGATCTTTTAACCTACTACAGCGACTTCTTCGAGGATTTTGACATGTCCCGCGCCAATGCGATGCTGGAATCCTTAAAAATCAGCCCGAAGGACCGCCTGAAGACGATGTCAAAGGGTACGAAAGAGAAAGTCCAGCTCATCCTCACGATGAGCCGCCGCGCAAAGCTGTACTGCCTCGATGAACCGATTGCAGGCGTCGATCCGGCCGCGCGCGATTACATTTTATCCACGATTTTAAACAACTACGACCCGGAGGCATCCATCCTCATCTCGACACATCTGATCTCGGATGTCGAAAATATTCTCGATGAGGTCATCTTCATCCAGAAGGGCCAGTTAAAGCTGCACGCATCCGTTGAGGATATCCGGATGCAGGAGGGCGAATCGATTGATTCTTATTTCAGGGAGGTATTCAAATGTTAAAAAAATGTCTGAAACATGAGTGGAAAGCATGCTGGAAAAACATGGCACTGCTGAACGGTGCCGCCATTTTCATGGGAGCTCTCGGAGGAGGCGGTGTCTTCTTTTCTCGCATCCACGATCTGCCGGATCTGCTGGTCATCCTCTATATGCTTGCGTACGCTGTGATCCTGATCGCCGCGGCTGTCATGACACAGGTGCTGATGATCCAGCGCTACTATAAAAATCTCTTTACCGACGAAGGGTATCTGACCAACGTCCTTCCAGTGTCGGCAACGGACCATATTCTTTCCAAAATGCTGGTCTACGGCGCATGGAGTATCCTGAACGGACTTTCCGTTCTCGCTTCCTTCGTTTTTCTGCTCCTGCCGTCCGCAATCCAGTATTTCACCGGCAATACCCTGATTTTTGACAACGAGGTTATGACCTTTTCCGATTTTCTGGAGTATATCTGGACACAGATCACCTGTGTTGCCGATGCCGCCTTTTCTCTGATCGGCATCACAACCCACATCGGCATGGCACTGTTCTCGATTGTCGGATTCTTCGCCTCGCTGTTCTTTGGCATCCTTCTGTTCTATGCCTGCATCAGCATCGGAAGTCTGGTATCCAGCCATAAAATTCTGACGGCTTTCCTTGCTTACATCGGTATGACCACCGTGATCCAGATCTTCGGCGGAATCAGCATTGTCCGGGTTTTCCAGAGCTCCACACCTTCTGCTGTAGTTACCGTATCCTCGGTATCCTCGGTTTCCTCCCTTGTCATCACCGTGGTACTCTGTGCCGTCCTGTTCCTGATCTGCCGGTATATCTTAAGCAGACGGCTGAATCTTTCCTGAAAAATAACATACAAAGAACGCCGCTGCGGACGAAACAAATCGTCTGCGGCGGCGTTCTTTATGCGTTTTTCTATCGCGCCGGAACTTATGCCAGATGCCAGATATCCTCGTTGTACTGTGCAATCGTACGGTCAGAGGAGAAGAAGCCTGCTTTTGCGATGTTGATCAGGCACTTCTTGTTCCATGCATCTCTGTTTTCGTAATCTTTGTATACTTTTTCTTTTGTCTTGATGTACTCTTTCAGGTCAAGCAGAGTCATGAACCAGTCTTTGTTCAGGATCTCGTTGTAGAGTCTCTCCAGGCAAACCTTGTCGCCGATGGCCAGCAGCTCGTCGCTGACGATGAAATCAACGAGTTTTGCGATCTGCGGATCTGCGTCGTAGATGTCTTTCGAGCAGTAAGCAGCATCTGCGTACAGATCGATGACATCCTGCGGTCTCTTTCCGAAGATGTAGATGTTCTCTTTTCCAACGAGGTCGCCGATCTCAACGTTTGCACCGTCCTCGGTTCCAAGAGTCAGGGCACCGTTCAGCATGAATTTCATGTTTCCGGTTCCGGAAGCCTCTTTGGAAGCCAGAGAGATCTGCTCGGAGATGTCTGCTGCCGGGATAACCTTTGCAGCTTTCGATACGTTGTAGTTCTCAAGCATGATGACTTTGAAGTACGGGCTTACCTCCGGATCATTGTCGATCAGCTCCTGCA
>CAVBNJ010000169.1:0-6271 GCA_963596755.1 bacterium | reverse complement strand
ACTGAATACCATCTCAGCTACCAGGTTGCCGCCGATCATGGTACCAAGAGACATAGCAAGACCGGTGATCTGCGGAAGCATTGCATTTCGGAACACATATTTGACAATCGTATGGTCCTTGATTCCAAGGAAACGACTGTATTTTACATAGTCAGCATTCAATTCATAAATTGACATGGAACGCATACCAATGGCCTGACCGCCGATCGTGATCAATACGATAGACCAGAACGGCAGCTGATAATGCGAAAGTACGGACTTCATAAAAGCCATGCTCATGTGCGGAATCATACTTGTTGCATAACCGCCCGCTGCAGGCGCAATATGCAGTTTCAATGAGAAGATAAACAGAAGTACCGTTGCCATACCAAAGGCAGGAACGTTACTGATAAACAGGAAGGCCGGAAGGATCACTTTATCGAATACACCCTTCATATAGGCTGCAATCGCACCGAGCAGGTTTCCAAGGATCCATCCGACGATAATCGCCGGCAATTGCAGGCAGATCGTCCAGATAATCGAACTTGAGATAATATCAGATACGGTACGCGGATACTGGCTGAAGGATACGCCGAAATCACCGCGAAGCGCATTTTTTGCCCAGGTAAAAAACTGAACATACATCGGTTTGTCGATACCAAATTTTGCTGCATAGTCTTCGTAAACTTTCTGAATTGCTGTCGCATCGGTCATACCTTCTACCGATTTCGATGCAATGGCTGAAACAGGATCGCCCGGCATCAGACGCGGAAGAATGAAGTTCAGCAGTACGGCAAATACAAGCGTCAAAAGATACCAGAGGATCTTTTGCGTATAGTATTTTTTCATTCCTTTCATAGAAGAACCCTCCTTCTAGTTTAGAAAAACGGCCGGAGCACCCCGGCTCCGGCCGCTTCTGTTACAATTTAATATGTACTTCCTTTTGTTTCCGGCAGATCAGCCATCAACCAGCTCCAGATTGTACAGTGCTGCGATACCATAACCATCGGTGCAGTCCATCGGAGGAACGTTGCTTCCATCGTCTTTCTGCGGATAGTTGGTCCATACAGACTCGTTAACCTCGTGGAACAGCTGAGGTCTGTACATCAAAGGTACGCACGGGCAATCTTCCAGCATAATCTGGGAGAGTTCGGTATAGTAGCTCTTCAGAGTAGCTTCGTCGGTCTCCTGCGGGATTGCTGCAAGGATCTCGTCTGCTCTGTCATTCTGATAATGTCCGAAGTTACCGCTGTAGTTAACTTCCAGTGAGTTGTAAGTAGAACTCATGAAGAACATACATCTCATGTACGGGTTAGCTACGGATGTACCAGGGCCGGACTGCATCATAATTTCGAAATCGCCGGTGCTGTAATCGGTGTAGAAGTTTGCTGCTTCTGGGAAGTAGGTTTCAATGTTGATACCAATGTTCTTTCCTGCTGCTGCTACGATTTCCATCGTTGCATTCCAGTCAGACCATCCAGTCGGGCACTCTGCTTTGAAGGAAAGGTTTTTTCCGTTGTACTCACGAATTCCGTCTCCGTCGGTATCTACGATACCAGCGTCGTCCAGAAGTTTCTTAGCACCTTCGACATCAGCGTTAGCCCACTGATAATCTTTCAGTGCATCCTGGTCTACCATTGCCTGCTCGCCGTCGGTCGGGTTCATAACGGAACGCGGAACCTCGGAGAAGGTCGGAGACTGTCCGGACATTGCAGAAGAAATAACCTGATCATAATCAACTGCCATCGCAATTGCTTTACGAACTGCTACCTGATCGAGTCCCTCTACTTCTGTGTTGAAGAACAGGGTCGGCATGGTCATACACAGCTGATACGGTGCTTCATCAATGTAAGTGGAGATTGGAAGATCCTGCTCTAACCACAGTTTCTGAAGATCTGTGATGAATACCTGAGCAACGTCTACATCGCCGTTCTGGAATGCGGTTGTTGCTGCTGCGTTATCTTTGAAGATCGGGTGAGCGATATATTTCGGAACCGGAAGGCTGCCCCACATGGAGTCTGCCTGGCCCCAGTAATTATCATCACGAATCAGAACTACGTTCTGGTCATTGTCAAAGTATTTTTTGTAAGGACCGGAGGATACGAGATCTTCCATCTTGTCCATCTTGATTGCTTCGGAATCGTTGTTGTTTCTCTCTGCTACGGTGTTCAGGTAGTTCTCCTGTAAGATGTAGAGCATCGGGAGATATCTCTCTGCCAGAACCGGGTTCACAGCTTTTCCGGAGTCATCGGTTACGAGTTTGAAGACTGCTGTACTGTCGTCTTCTGCAACGATATCAGCGATGTAGCTCTTCATCTCAGCACCGGTAGAAGACATATTGTCTACATGTGCATGATAGGTAGCTGCTACGTCGTTTGCGGTAACCGGTGTGCCGTCGTTCCATTTTGCATCTGCTTTGATCTTAACGGTGATTTCGGTACGATCGTCGTTCCATACCGGATCTCCGTCTGCAAGGAGCGGTGTCATGCTTGCATCCAGCGGGTTCCACATGTAAAGGGTCTCATAAACGAGTACACGGGAAGCATCGCCCTGTGCAATTACCATTGCGTTGTTGGAGTTTGCGGACATTGGGTTGTAGTCGTTGACAGTACCCCACTGCTGTCCTGCGAAGTAAAGGGTTTCGTTTCTTGGAAGTTCTCCTACTACTTCATCCGAAGATCCTGTGTCTGAGCTTGCAGTTGTGGTATCTTCTGTGCTGCTGGAAGATGCTGTTGCGGTGTCTTCACTCGCAGAGGAAGCATCTGCTGTTCCGCTTGAGGATGCTGTGGTTCCTCCTGTTGAAGTGGAACTTGAGCTTCCGCTGTCACCGCATCCGGCGAGCATCGTTCCTGCCATTGTCACTGTCATCAGCAGTGCAAGGACTTTCATGTTACGCTTTTTCATACATTTTACCTCCTTAAGGTTTCTCGTTCTTGCTTGATGAGTTCATTATATACAAACGCAAGGTGAAAAACAGTGTCCATTTTTTGTTTTTGGTGTCTATTTTTTGTTTTCTATTGGTTAATCTGCTCACTTTTACTTTTTTAAGCTGATTTTTTTATACATTTTCACATGTTTTATTTTCGCAAGATCTGCACAGTTTCGGCATTTTGATCATTCTGTCTTTTCTGCCGTCTTTTGGTTCGCTTTTTGTCCTGTTTATGCTATGATGGATACCGTATGAATTTTCAGGAGGTTTTTTCTATTATGAATACTGTTTCTCATAAGTACCGGCAGTCGGCGCTTCTGCTTCTGACCGCTGCAATCTGGGGCTCCGCCTTCGTCGCGCAGCAGACCGGCATGGATTACGTTGGACCGTTTACGTTCAACGCGGCCCGCAGCGTTCTCGGCGGTCTTGCCCTACTTCCGCTGATTGCTTTTTTCTCTTCGCGGGAAAAACGGGATTCCGCGCACAATTCTTCCACCGCTAAGAAAATGGAACGGAAAACGCTCTGGACGGGCGGTATTCTCTGCGGCATTGTTCTCTTTGCTGCTTCTACACTGCAGCAGATCGGCATCCAGTACACAACGGTTGGAAAAGCCGGTTTTATCACGGCACTCTACATCGTCCTTGTTCCGGTCTGCGGTCTGTTTTTTAAGAAACGCGTCCAGCCGAAGGTATGGCTCGCGGTGCTCATTGCCGTCGCCGGCCTCTATCTGCTCTGCATGACGGACGGATCCTTCTCCCTGCAGAAGGGCGATCTTCTCGTTCTCGCGTGTGTACTCGGTTTTACGGTACATATTATGGTGATCGACCATTTTTCCCCGCTTGTTGACGGTGTAAAGATGTCCTGCATACAGTTTTTTACGTGCTCGATTCTGTCGGCTGTCTGTATGATGCTTTTCGAAACCGTAAACCTTTCCGATCTTCTGCACGCCTGGATGCCGATTCTCTATGCCGGAATTCTTTCCTCGGGCGTCGGCTATACACTGCAGATCGTCGGCCAGAAGGGGCTGAACCCGACGACAGCTTCTCTTCTGATGAGTCTGGAATCCGTTTTCTCCGTCCTCGCCGGATGGATTCTTCTTCACCAGGCGCTGTCCGGACGGGAGCTTTTCGGATGCATTCTGATGTTCGCGGCGATTGTGCTGGTGCAGATTCCGGATTTTCATAAGAAAAAGGCCGTTTCGTGATGATATCCATTTTTTCAGCATAAACATACAAAATCCTGCATATTGATTGCAGGATTTTTTGATTCGTGCTACACTGTTTTTATATGCTTTCATAAGCAATTATTCTATTAGGAGGTTCTGTTATGCCTGTTTTTGACTTCAGCAATTCACCGGAAAAAGCAAAAGTTTCCGAATGTACGTATACTGTTTTCCGCACAAACGCACCGTTTACTTCCCCGGAACAGCCGATTCTCGTTCTGGACACGAAAGAGAAGGAATTCCCGCACCATCCATGCGGTATTTTCACGAATCCGACGAAACGCACATCTTTCGAATTTAAAGATGAAGACGAAACCTTCATCGCCGACATTCTACAGATCGATGCCCGTTTTGTCAGCCTGTTAAAATGGCTCGGTGAGAACCATATTAATGTCCGTCTCTCCGGTACGCAGACCGCAGAGGGCTACGCTGTTTACAAAATCCGTGAGATCGCTTTCGGCGGCGGTGCAAAGCTTTCTGCAGAAGATGGATTCTTACAGTTTATGATCGAACGACTCCTTGCCAGCAATGCACCGGAAGAAGAAATTGAGGATGAGGATCAGGAGGAAACCGGAGACAGCATGAAGCTCACCAGTATCCAGTCCATCACCGATTTCATGAACTGTGCCGGAAGAACCCTGCCAGACAACATCCGTCTGTGGGCACGCCGCAACCTCGCCGTTGCACGCTCGCATGAGGTTTCTCCAGAAGAGCGCCGTCACGCACAGCGCGCTCTCTCCATGATGATGAATATTCAGTGGAAGAGCAATTATTTTGAGGCCATCGATCCGGTCGAGGCACGCCGCATCCTCGACGAGGAGCTGTACGGCATGGAGCGCGTAAAACAGAGAATCATCGAGACGATCATTCAGATCAACCGTACCCATACCCTGCCGGCCTACGGTCTGCTGCTGATCGGTCCGGCCGGAACCGGAAAATCACAGATTGCCTATGCCGTTGCGCGAATCTTAAAACTGCCGTGGACGACACTCGATATGAGTTCCATCAACGATCCGGAACAGCTCACCGGAAGTTCCCGTATTTATGCAAATGCAAAACCAGGTATCATCATGGACGCTTTCTCCATGGCGGGCGAATCCAACCTCGTTTTTATCATCAATGAGCTCGACAAGGCTGCTTCCGGCAAGGGCAACGGAAATCCGGCGGACGTGCTGCTGACACTGCTGGACAACCTCGGATTTACCGATAACTACATCGAGTGTATGATTCCGACCGTCGGTGTTTACCCGATTGCAACCGCCAACGACAAAGACCAGATCAGCGCTCCGCTGATGTCCCGTTTCGCCGTCATCGAAATCCCGGATTACACGCCGGAAGAGAAGAAAATCATCTTCTCCCGCTATGCACTTCCGAAAGTATTAAAACGAATCGGTATGAAAGAGGGCGAATGCATTCTGACACCGGAAGGACTCGATGCTGTGATCGCCTGCCACGAAAATACCAGCGGTATCCGCGATCTCGAGCAGGCTGCAGAGCATATTGCGGCAAATGCGCTGTATCAGATTGAAGTCAACCACGTTTCTTCTGTTGTATTTGATGCGGAGATGGTACGCGAACTGCTTCTGTCCTGCTGATAATTCTTCTATACATAAGCAAAAAACTCCCTGTCTTCCAAGCTATAAGTGAATGGAGGACAGGGAGTTTTTGTTTTTCACATATTTCTGCAAAAGAAAACCCCGGCACTTTCATGCCGGGGACTTCTTTCGATCGATTCAGAAAAATTATTTCTGCGGACCAGCGGAAACAAGTGCTTTACCAGCAGCGTTTCCTTCGTATTTAGCAAAGTTCTTGATGAATCTTTCAGCCAGATCCAGTGCTTTTGTCTCCCACTCGGAAGCGTCAGCATAGGTATCGCGAGGATCCAGGATAGCCGGATCAACGCCCGGAAGTTCAGTCGGAACTTCGAAGTTGAAGTGCGGGATGGTCTTAGTCGGAGCTTCGTTGATAGCGCCGCTTAAGATAGCATCGATGATTCCACGGGTGTCGCGGATGGAGATACGTTTTCCAGTTCCGTTCCAGCCTGTGTTAACCAGGTATGCTTTTGCTCCGCTCTTCTCCATTTTCTTAACAAGCTCTTCTGCATATTTGGTTGGGTGCAGCTCCAGGAATGCCTGGCCGA
>CAVBNJ010000168.1:2359-6274 GCA_963596755.1 bacterium | reverse complement strand
GAACGATACGCGTCAGCAGTGGGTTGAGCCTGGAAACAGAAGAAGGAAAAAAGATATATTCCAATCTGCCGATTGAGTATATCTCTGCGGGCAACGGCGAGGGAATTATGATTTCTGGAGGAGAGCAGGAGGTCACCCTGGAAAACGAAGAAGACTTGATTGCACAGTGTCAGCAGTTCATCGAACAGGTCGGCGGCTGGGAGCAGGCTGCTCTGACGGATACATATGGATTTACCTACGAGCAGATGGAACAGAAACAGGAAGCGTCGATACAGGCAGAGGAAAACGGGGAACTTTTGAAACCGCAGGAAATAGAAGAGTATGAATGGTCCGAAGCAGACAACTGCAAACTCTTATTTTTCCAGAGCTATCTGAATGGAATTCCGGTGCTGTGCAATGAAGTGAACCGGCAGGATGAACTCTTTATTCCCAAAAGCAAAATACAGGCGATTGTGACAGAAGAGGGGATCGAGTACCTTTCGACAGACACTCATTTTTCTGCTCAGGAGAAAGAGCTCATTTCACTTGCCGGGAAAGACACCGTGATGGAAACATTGAAAAACAAATTTGATCTCACAAGCGCAGATCCAGTGACACTCGACCGGATGAAACTGATCTATTATCCAATGACGACGGGAAGAGATGAAGACGGTTTTCTGACGTGCGATATGATTCCGGCATGGCAGTTCCGCTATGTGGTGGAGGACATCTCCATGTATGTTTACATCAACGCAGCCGACGGCAGTGAAATTGTGGGGTGATGAAAAGAAGATGACATTTTTTCGAATGATGAAAATGGATTTCAGACGCATGTTTCTGTCCGGAAAATTTTATTTTGCCATGGCGGGAACGATGCTCGTAACCCTGCTGAACATCAGCCAGGAGGCGGCGCATGCATGGAACGATACTTCTTTGTATTATCTGGTAAAAAGCAGTCACGGACTGGGCGCATTTTTCGGTGTGTTTTCGGTTCTGGCAGTGCTGCCGTTTGCTTTGAGTTACTGGGAGGACAGGCGAAATCACTATCTCTGTTTTCTGGAAACGCGGGCGGGAAAAACGGCGTACTGCTGGTCGCATTTCGCTGTCACATTTCTGGGAGCATTCCTCTGCATTTTCCTTGGCATGACGGCGGCCTACAGTCTTCTGCTGCTGAAAATGCCGATGCTTCGGACGAGTGATGCGGAATCCTTATTGTATGGAATAGAAATGGGAGACGGCGAGGAAAATTATCTGATTCTGAGCAGAACCTTTCCGCAGATGTACTTTATCGCAAGTATTGCAGTCGATGCGGCCAGATATGCGTTCCTTGCCGTGCTGGTGTTTGCAGCATCCGGAAAAATAAAGAATCTGTTCGTGCTGGCGAGCCTGCCGATTCTGCTGGAATACGTATCGCAGATCTTTGCGGATTCCCTTGGGCTGCCGCGGTGGATGCGGTGGTACGCCTTTAACGGGACAAGCATTGACACCCTTTCCGACTTTTTGGGGATTTCCGGCTACTTTCTGATCCTGTCATTTCTGATCGGTGCGGTCTTTTGGCTGCTCATGCGAAGGAGGGAACTCGATGGATAACATACGAAAGATACACCACGTCTGCCGGATCCGGCTGAGAAAAACATTTACAGCGCCGCGGTTTTACGTTGCCCTTCTGTGGGTAATGCTGGAGTTTCAGGGGACGACTTCCGGAATCCGCACGTTCTGCAAAACTTCTGGAATCGATGTGACGTTCTGGATTCTGCCGTTTCTGACGCACCGTTATTTTGCGCAGGTCATGATTTCTCTTGGAGCGCTGCTTCTTTTCTGCGACGCACCGTTTCTGGAGCCGGACAGCAGTTTTCAGATTCTGCGCGCCGGACGGAAGAACTGGTTTTGGGGAAATGTTCTGTATCTCTGGATTCTTTCGCTGATTTACACGGTGTGCCTTGCCATTCTGCCGGTACTGCTGGCGTTTCCGTATGTCGGATGGGAAAATGGCTGGGGAAAAGTGCTTGGCCTTCTGACAACGGATGCGGCGTACAGCGTTGGCATGGAAGCACTGAATGGTCTGATTCTCTCGCGATTTTCGGTTCCGCGGGCGATGGCGCTCACCATGCTCGCGATCTGGATTTTGACGGTGATGATTGGGATGGCGGTGTATGCGGGAAATTTTCTCGTGCGGCGGGGATTTGGAGTAGTCATCGGCTGCGGCATCGCACTCACCGCGCTTCTGCTGAGTAAATTTTCCAACATCACAATCGGCTATTACTGCGCGCCGCCGCTTTGGATGAATATTGCGAGCTACAAGTGGCAGGGGTATGGAAACGGGCCGTCGATGGCATATGTTTACAGTGTTTTTGCGATTGTCATCGGCGCATGCACGATCCTTTCGTATCTTGGAATCCGGAAAAAGGATCTGAATTTTGTGGAGGAAATCTGAAACGATGGAAGAGAAGATCAGAATAGAAAACGTGACGAAAAAATTCGGCAGCTATGCAGCGCTGGATGGGGTCAGCCTGAGTTTTGAGAAAGGGAAGATTCACGGAATCATCGGAAGAAACGGAAGCGGGAAGACGGTGCTTTTCAAATGTATCTGCGGATTTCTGCGGGTGGACGGAGGCGCGGTTTTTGTGGATGGAAAACAGATCGGAAAAGAGATCGAAGCGCCGGAGAGTATTGGCGCGATCATCGAAACACCGGGTTTCCTTCCGGGATACAGCGCCAGGCAGAACCTGCAGTTTCTCGCCGGCATCCGCGGGAAAATCGGAAAGAAGGAGATCGACGAAGCCATCCGAAACGTCGGCCTGGACCCGGAGGTGAAAAAACACGTCGGCAAATATTCCCTTGGCATGCGCCAGCGCCTCGGCATCGCACAGGCGATCATGGAAGAACCCTCCCTCCTGATCCTGGACGAGCCCATGAACGGCCTCGACAACCAGGGCGTGCGGGAGATGCGGCAGCTGTTTCTGAAATTAAAAGACGAAGGAAAAACGATACTCCTTGCCAGCCACAACCGGGAAGACATCGCGGCACTGTGCGACACGACGGTGGAGATTGACAGAGGGAAGATTGTGATGCCGGAATAGAAAAAAACGGAAAATGTGCAGAAGAGCCAAAAAGTCGCTCAGAAAATGTGCAGAAGAAGCGAAAAGTCGCTCATTTTTTGTGGGAATGCCTGAACTTAAGTGTTCGGGCATTTTTCTGTGTATGAAATGTTTTCTATGCGGGAAGGTTTATTTCGTGATATGATGAACAAAAAGAAACTAAAATACATTTACAGAGGAATAAATAAATGGAATTTCGAGTATTACGATATTTCCTCGTCGCCGCAAAGGAGGAAAACATCACGCGTGCCGCCGCGCTGCTTCACATTTCTCAGCCGGCGCTCTCGCGGCAGCTGATGCAGCTCGAGGAGGAGCTTGGTGTGACGCTGTTTCGGCGGAGCCGGCATCGGATTGTGCTGACGGAGGAGGGGAAGCTTTTGGAGCGGCGGGCGCAGGAGATGATTGTGCTGGCGGAGAAAACGGAAAAAGAGCTGCGCGGCGTGGAGGAGGCGATTTCGGGGGAGATTGCGGTTGGATGCGGGGAGACGAAGAATGTGGCGTTTCTGGCACAGAAGATGGCGTCATTTCGGGAAAAGTATCCGGAGGTGACGTTTCAGGTGCAGACGGCGAACGCCAATGTGGTAAAAGCGCAGATCGAGCAGGGAATGCTGGATTTCGGTCTGCTGCTGGAGCCGGTGGAGATTACAAAATATAATTTTATCCAGATGCCGTACAAAGAAAAGTGGTGCGTACTGATGCGGAAAGATTCGCCGCTCGCGGAGAAAACGTGCATTGCGCCGTCCGATCTGGAGGGAATTCCGCTGATTCTGCCGAAGCGCGGCTCCGTGCGGAATGAGCTGGAAAACTGGTTTGGCGAGAGCTATGGGAAACTGGAGAT
>CAVBNJ010000168.1:0-1973 GCA_963596755.1 bacterium | reverse complement strand
CTGATTGTGCCGCTGATCATCGAGCTGGCGCTGAAGCTGATTGTGGGAATGATCGACTCTGTGATGGTGGCGAGCGTCGGCGAAGCGGCCGTTTCCGGCGTGTCGCTGGTGGATTCCGTGATTCAGCTTCTGATCTACATTTTCGCGGCAGTGGCAGCCGGCGGTGCGGTTGTGGCGGGACAGTATCTCGGAGCGAAAAAACAGAAAGAAGCGCGGGATGCCGCAGCGGAGCTTCTGTGGCTGAATGTCGTGCTGGCTGTGGGGATCACGATCCTTGTTTTTGCGCTGTCCGACTGGATGCTGCTGCATTTATTTGGCACGATCGAGGCAGATGTATTCCGCTATGCGCAGCAGTATTTTGAGATCGTGATTTTATCCATTCCGGCGATCGGCATTTTTGAGGCGGGAACGTCGATTTTCCGCACGATGAATAATGCAAAGATGACGATGAAACTGTCGCTTCTGATGAACCTGATCAATGCCGTCGGCAATGCCATTCTGATTTACGGATTTTCCATGGAAACACGCGGTGCAGCGCTGGCGACACTCGTTTCGCGGTGGATTGCGGCAGTGCTGATCGTCGTTCTTCTGCTGGATACAAAGCGGGAGTTATATGTGGAGAAAACGTGGAAGCACAAATTCAGCCTCTCCCTGTCGAAGAGCATCATGGCAATGGGCATCCCGGGCGGCGTGGAAAACGGAATTTTCCAGCTCGGAAAAATCGCGATTTTAGGCCTCGTGGCAGAGTTTGGAACGATGGCAATCACGGCAAATGCCGTCGCACAGACGATGGGCGCCATCGAGATGATCCCGGGAAGTGCGATCCAGCTTGCGGTCGTCACGATCATTGCGCGCTGCGTCGGAGCAGAAGATTTTGAGCAGGCGAAATATTTCAACCGGAAACTGCTGAAAATCAGTTATCTCGTCATCCTGGGATGGAGTGCGGTCTTGCTGCTGGCGCTGCCGTTTATCTTAAAACTGTACAGCCTGTCGCCGCAGACCGCAGATCTGGCGACAAAACTGGTTTACTGCCATGCCGCAGGAGCCGTTCTCCTCTGGCCGCTCGCCTTCGACCTCCCGGCGTCCCTGCGCGCCGCCGGCGATGTGCGATTCCCCATGGTCATTTCCATCTTTTCCATGTGGACCTTCCGCTTCGGCGGCGCCTGGGTCCTCGCAAAACCGCTGGGCCTCGGCGTAGTCGGCGTATGGCTCGCCATGTCATACCTCGATTGGGGTTTCCGTGCGCTCTGTTTTGGTGTAAGATGGAAACAGGGTCGATGGAAAACCAAACGAATTTAGCTTTCCTTATGAAAAATGTTGAATTTGAAAATTTTTCCCTATGAAAAATGTAAAATTCGGGAAATTTTCCTCCTGAAAAGTGTTGAAAAGGAATTTGAATGGGATATACTAATAGTAAGGCACCAAAATCCTACATCACAAAGCGACTGCAGGGAGGGATGTTATGGAACGGATATTATTGAAACAACTGGCAAAGTGGAAAGACAAAAAGAAAAGGAAACCACTGATTATCCAGGGCGCACGTCAGGTCGGCAAGACATGGATTATGAAAGAATTTGGCAAGAGATACTTTCAGCATGTTGTGTATATTAATTTTGAAAATAATGAACGTATGAAAAATGTCTTTGAAGCGGATTTTGACACGGGAAGAATTATATCAGCATTGAGAATTGAGCATGGGAGCAGTTTTGAAGCGGAAGATACCCTGCTTATTCTGGACGAAATTCAGGAAGTTCCGAAAGCATTAACTTCATTAAAATATTTTTGTGAAAATGCGCCGGAGTATGCAATCATAGCTGCGGGATCTCTGCTGGGAGTGACTTTGCATCAGGGAACATCCTTTCCTGTTGGAAAAGTTGATTTCCTGCATTTGTATCCTCTGAGTTTTTATGAATTTCTGCTTGCTGCAGGAGAAACGTCACTGGCTCAGTTACTGGAGCAGCAGGACTATGCAT
>CAVBNJ010000167.1:0-6320 GCA_963596755.1 bacterium | reverse complement strand
CGGCTCCACCAGCCGCACGAGCTTAAGCGGTGAGCAGTATACAAACCTTGTCGATGCCGGCATCATCTCCCGTGATGAAGTCATCCGCAGCTCCCGCTTCGGCCTTTACAGCGGCGGAAGATACGGCTACGGCCTCTGCGGCTTCACAGATCCGACGATCAAAGAGTATCTGTGCCGCTACACCATCGACCTCGGAAAGAGTCTCGGAAGCCTGTCCGGACAGCTCGACAGCCTGCTTGCCTACCTGTCCGACTACAACCCAAGCCTTCTGGACCGTCTGAAAAATGCCGAAGATGTCGACACAGCAGCGACCGCCTTCATGCGCGAGTACGAAAAATGCGCCAACCAGGGCACCCAGCAGAAACTCCGCACAACAGCAGCAGAACAGATCTACAATGTGATGGAATCGTATGATTCACCAGTGGATGTGGAATAATAGAAGAATAAAAAACGGATAAAAAGAAAGTGCCGGTCGGGATAAAAATCCTGATCGGCACTTTCTTTGACGACGATTATTTTTCCTGCGAATCCAGAATGATTTTCCGGCAGTCCAGAAGCGACGGACTTACATGATCGCAGATCGGTGCAAGTTCTTCCGTATACGGTGTCAGATCCGGGATCATGCAGGAGACGGCGCCGGAGGCGCGGGCAGCTTTCAGGCCATTGATGCTGTCCTCGGCTACCATGCACTCTGCAATCGGAATGTTCAGAAGAGAAGCGGCCTTTAAGAAAATTTCCGGGTCCGGCTTGCTGTTTACAACTTCATCTCCGCAGACGGAAGCATCAATATACTGGTCAATGCCAGACTGCTTCCAATAGCCTTCTGCAACGCGCCGTGTTGTAGAAGTAGCAACCGCAACTTTAATGGAATGTTCCTTCAGCCAGGAAAGAAATTCATGAAGCCCCGGCTTTTCCGGGACGCCGTTGCGCTGAATAAAATCGTTCAGATATGCCGAGCGGATCGCGCGCCCTTCATCGTATGTTACTTTTCCGTGAAACCATTCTTCAAAAAGTTTTCGACTCCGCGGAAGCGCACTGCCGCGCATCTGTGAGAGATGTTCTTCCGTCAGCGTAAAATTCAGCTCCCGCGCGGCTTTAAGCCACCCTTCTTTCATCACAATCTCGGTGTCAAACAGAACACCGTCCATATCAAACAACACTGCCTTTATCATAAATTCAACCTCCATTGTACAACTCAAAAGAGCATTTGCAGAGAAAACTGGAAATGCTCTTTTAGTATACGTGACATTATGAAAAAAAACAAGAACTTTCCCGACCGGCGGATTACTGACCGGAAACAGACACTGTCTTTTCCATCCACTTGCGGGAACGCCAGCGGGTCAGATAGAGAATTCCGCGGAAGGCTTCATCCATCCCAAACGCGATCCAGCAGCCGAGCAGCCCGAAGCCCAGTTTTACGCCGAGCAGGTACGAGAAGAAGACGCTCATCACCCAGCAGGAGACAATCGAGACGATCATGGGAAATACGACATCGCCGGCTCCGCGCAGGGAATTTTCTTCGATATGATTGAAACCGCGGAAAATCTCAACAAAAATATCGAGAAACAGAATCGTATGGCCGATGGAGAGAATCTGCGGATCGTCTGTAAAAATCCGCAGGAGTGCGGAACCAAAGCAGGCAAGGAGTGCAGAAAGGCAGGCGTTCAGCAAAATGGTTATTTTCAGATTCTGCAGATTCAGCCGGTAGGCCTGCTCATATTTTCCGGCACCGGTCAGCCAGCTTGTCATAAGCGAGGTAGAAAGTCCCAGGGAAAGACCAAGGACATAAACGTAAAAGACAAGCGTGGACACGTAAATCTTAGCAGAAACTGCCTGTACACCTACCAGTGCGATAATAGAGGTTGTCACGACCTGCGAGATGGAGTAAGAAAGAGAACTGATTCCTCCCGGAATGCCGATGCGCAGAACCTTTGGCAGAATCTGAAAACTTTCTTTTGACTTTTCGCGGAAATGAAGACCGAGCGGAATCTTAAGCAGCAGAAAAATCATGACGGCAGCTGCACATGCTTCGCTGACGGCATAGGCGCAGGCGATTCCAGTGACCCCATGGAGCGGAAGCTCCACAGGGCGGAAAATAATCAGATAATTGAGAAAGGCATTCAGAGCATTCATCCCAATCGTAACAAAAACAGAAATCTTTGGCTTTCCATAACTCTTAAAAATCGCACTGCTGATGGAAACCGCAGCCGCAAAAAAGGAAAAACGGATACAGATTTTCAGGTAAGAAGCCGCATATTGCAGTACATTTCCGGTTAAATTCATCATCCGCATCAGCGGGAGAGCAAAAAAGGAAAGGGATACGCCAAGAATCACACTTAAGGAGATTTCCGCGAAGAGTGCGCAGAATGCCGCATCCGATGCACGTTTCGTCTTCTTTGCCCCGAGGTTCTGACTGATTACAATAGAAGCACCGGTGCTGATTACGGAATAAAAATTCAGAATCATTCCCATAAACTGTCCGGCAGATCCGACGGCAGCTACAGCTTCATCGGAGTAAAAAGACAGCGTGAACGTATTCACGGTGCTCATCAGGTTCATCAGAAACATTTCCAGAAACAGGGGAAGAAAAATCCGGGGCAGCGTCATCGTGCCCTGCGGTGTCTCCACGCGGCCCAGTTCGGAAGAATAAATCCGTTTCCACATCAAAGCAGATCAGAGCTCCTTTCCAGGTACAAAGGCAGAGGCTCCCCGCAGCAGATCAGAAGAAACCTGTACCGTAACAGCTTCGTTTACCGAAAAACGGCGTACATAAACGATGAGTCTGCCGTTGTACAGTCTCCGGGAAGAAGATGTGTATTCGGTGCAGTCGGCAGCATTTCCGCTTTCGATACCGAGAAGCGCGCCGCCTTCCGTCTGAACCTCGATCAAGGAAGAATCCCCGAAGCAGAAATTTCCATCCCGGTCTTTGACGGAAACCTCAAACTGCAGAACCTGATCTTCCGGTAAAATACCGGTGAAACCGGACGGTGCATGCCACGGTTGGATTTCCAGAGAGCAGGGTGCAGAAGTGGTCTGCAGCAGGTCGTCAGCCTCAAAAGCTCCTCCGCCGTTTTCTTTCTCAGCGCTGATGCTTCGCAGACTGCCGAAAGCATGAACCGCTAACGTTCCCGGTGCAAAAGGAACAATCCAGCAGATGGCATCTTCATCGTATTCCGCGTGTTTTTTTCCAAGACTCTTTCCATTCAGAAACAGTTCCGCTTCCGACAGATTGGTGTAGCAGCGGACCTCAACCTCTTCATCATATGCATAATTCCAGCTCTCAAACAGCGGTTTCCAGCTTTCCCGTCCGGAATGGGCCCGCTGCGTTGCAAGATGGCACACAGGCTGATCAGACCAGAAACTCATTCTCCGGTAATACCCCGATTTTTCGAATCCGGCCATCGTGAGGAGGCCGGCCTCTGAGGCACGGATTGGCCAGCCGTGTGCTTCGCCCATATAGTCGATGCCGGTCCAGAGAAACTGTCCGCTGATATAGTCATGCTCTGTTACCGCATGCCATGCCGCAAGGTCATGACTGTTTTCACTTCCAAGAAATGGAAGGGACGGAAAATCGCGATGACTGTCCTCATACAAATGCTCTTTGTAGTTATATCCTGCGACATCCAATGCATCGAGAAAACCGATCTTTGCGGAAAGTTCCGGAAAAGCAGCAGCCAGGGTAACCGGACGGGTGGAATCAACGGCACGGACTTCATCTGCAAGCATGGCGGCCAGGGTTTTTAAACGCTCTGCATTCGGGCGGGCCGGATTGTACATGCGTTCGGCAGCCGGTTTGTTGGCATCGTTGTTTCCCGTCATAGTCTGGAAAAGCGGATGGCAGTACGGATCGTTCGGATAGTCAATCTCATTTCCGATACTCCAGAGAATCACGCTGGCGTGGTTGCGGTCGCGCAGAACCATAGAAGCGAGATCCTCTTTGTGGTACTGCGGAAAATATTTGTAGTAGCCCTGATGCTTCGGCGGATAGACATTGTGACCGGTAGACCATTTGTTTTTCGGTCCCTCCCATTCATCAAAGGCCTCGTCCATCACGAGAAAGCCCATTTCATCGCAGAGGTCATAAAGCTCCGGCATGTGCGGATTGTGGCTCATGCGGATGGCGTTGCAGCCAATCTCTTTCAGTTTACAAAGACGGCGTGCCCAGATTTCCTTTGTGACGGCGGCACCGAGGGCACCGGCATCGTGATGGACGCAGACACCTTTGATTCTCGTGGAAATTCCATTCAGGAAAAAACCATGGTCGGCATCAAAATGGATGGTACGGATGCCGACACGGCACTGATCGGCGAGAAACGCCGGTTCGGAATCGCCGGTGCGCACCCATGTCTCAAGGGTATATAAAAACGGATGTTCCGGTGCCCACAGTTCCGGCCGGGAGATGGTTCCGTCTGTTTTCAGCTGTGCAGTTTCACCAGGAAGAAGAACCGCATTCTGTTCATTGGAAAATACCGTGTTTCCCTGCTCGTCCCGCAGATACTGCACCAGTACAAAGGAGGCTTTCTGATCTGCGGCGTTATTGATTTCTGTCGTGACGGAAAAATCGACGGAAGTGGAATCGGCGCTGCTTACGGAGAAACAGGTTCCGTACGGTACCACATGAAGGAGATCCGTAACGAGGAGCGTTACTTTTCTGGTGATTCCGGAACCGGTAAACCAGCGGGAATCCGAAAGCTCCGTCCGATCCACGCGGACACTGATTTCGTTGCAGCCATCATCGCCGAAAACGGCCTCTGAAGTAATATCATAGAAAAACGGTGTGTATCCGTTTGGATGGAAGCCCTGGTAATAGCTGTTGACCCAGACCTGGCTTTCTTTATAGACGCCGTCAAACAGCAGAACGATGCGTTTTCCACGATACCGCTCCGGCAGAGAAAAGGTTCCCCGATACCAGCCGATGCCTCCCGCAGCGTATCCGGTTCCGCTGGAATAGGATCTGGAAAATGGCATCGTGACGGACCAGTCGTGCGGCAGAGAAACCGATGTCCAGTTCTCATCGTTATAATCTTTTTTCCAGGCATCCGGCTCATCCCCATAATGGAATTTCCAGGAATCCCGTAATAAAATATTCTGTATGTTCATTTCATAACCTCCTGCGTTCTTTTGTTATGGTTTATTATAAAGAATCACGAAAAAAAATCCATGGAAAGGAGAGTGATTTTTTGTAAAATAGCGACTTTGCGATTGACTTTTACACGGAAAACAGCTATCCTTAAGGTAGAAATGAAAAGGGTTTCAAAATAATGAAATCGTTTGGAAGAATAAAGAGGAAATTCGATGAAAAAAGAACTGAACATATATACAATCGCAAAAGAAGCCGGCGTTTCCCCTGCGACCGTATCCAGAGTCATGACGAAAAATGCGCGGGTAAGCGAAGAAAAACGAAAAAAAGTGGAAGAAGTGATCCGGAAATATGATTATCGACCAAATGCACTTGCACAGGGGCTGACAAATGCCAAAACAAAAGTGATTGGCATTCTTGCGGCAGATATGCTGAATCCATTCTATGCGCAGTTAGTAGATCAATGCGTAAAGTTTATCGGAGAAAGCGGCTATGTTCCAATGATGTTTTCTTCGCAGAGCAGTTATGAACTGGAAGAACGGTATCTTCAGAAGATGGTAGATCTCCGTGTCGACGCGATTCTTCTGATTGGAGGAGAATCCGACCAGATTGTTACAAATCCGGAGTATGCTGATCTGATCAACCGGATCACAGATACAACGCCGATTGTTACGACTGGAAAAATAGAAGGAGCGCTCTGCAATCAGGTATGCATCGATGAGATAGCAAGCGTTGATCTTGCCATGGATCATCTGTGTTCCCTCGGACACCGCCATATTGCGCTGATCGGAGGAAGAAACGATATCAAATCTACTTATGATAAGCGGATGCGTTATCGTACTCTGCTGCGAAAGAACGGAATCACCTATCGTGAGCGTTACGTGGCCGAGTCGGGATACGGCGTGGATGAAGGATATCAGTGTATGCAGCAGTTGTTTGATACCAACCGGACAATGCCGACCGCCGTAATTGCCATCAATGACTTCAGTGCGGTCGGCGTCCTGCGCAGTATCGAAGAACACCACCTGCGCGTCCCGGACGACATGGCACTCGTCAGCTTTGACGGAACCTTTTTATCCGGACTGATCAATCCAAAGCTGACCAGTGTATGCTATGACTATGAATCCTTTGGAAAAATGCTGGTAGAAGCCGCACTTGGTTTGCTTGCAGGAGAAGAAGTGCCAAGAACACAGCAATGTGCTTCCAAGCTGATTGTAAGAGAATCGACAGTCGGATGTGA
>CAVBNJ010000166.1:0-6349 GCA_963596755.1 bacterium | reverse complement strand
GTCGCATACCGTGCACTCTCCCTGCTGATCCGCCGTCCGCCGGGACGTGAGGCATATCCTGGAGACGTTTTCTATCTCCATTCGAGACTTCTCGAGCGTGCCGCAAAACTGGACGACGAGCACGGCGGCGGTTCCATGACGGCACTGCCGATCATCGAGACACAGGCGGGCGATATTTCCGCCTACATTCCGACGAACGTCATCTCCATCACCGACGGACAGATCTTCCTTGAGACAGAGCTGTTCCATTCCGGTGTTATGCCGGCGGTCAACCCGGGCGTATCCGTATCCCGTGTCGGCGGCAACGCACAGATCAAGGCGATGAAGAAAGTAGCCGGAACACTGAAACTGATTTATTCCCAGTACCGCGAGCTGGCAAGCTTCGCACAGTTCGGATCGGATCTGGATGCCGATACAAAGGCGCGTCTGGAACAGGGTGTCCGCATCGTGGAAGTCCTGAAACAGAACCAGAACGCACCAGTTCCGGTTGAAAAACAGGTTGCCATTCTCTATGCGGTAACGAAAGGAATCCTGTCAAAAGTTGCGGCAGAAGATGTCCGTGCGTATGAGGACGGACTGTACACCTGGCTCGACACCGATGCCGAGGGTGCTGCCGTGATGCAGGAGATTTCCTCCACCGGAAAACTGGAAGCGGAGACCGAGGAGAAGCTGAAAAACGCGCTCGAATCGTACACCGAAAACTTTATCAATACAAGACCTGCAAAATAAGGAAAGAAGGAGGAGCCTATGGCTGCAAACATGAAAGCCGTAAAGCTGCGGATCAAAAGTGTCGAAAGCACGATGCAGATTACCAAGGCGATGGAACTTGTAGCGTCCTCCAAGCTGCGAAAAGCGAAGGAGCGGGCTGATACCTGCCGTCCGTATTTTCAGGAGCTGTACCGCACTCTGCAGGATATTGCAAAAGGAAACACGGAATTTTATTCCATTTATGCAAAAGAGGCAAAAAATGAGAAATGCTGCTACGTGCTCGTAGCCGGAGACCGCGGTCTTGCGGGCGGATACAATGCCAATCTGTTCCGTTGCTTTGAGGCAGATTCTGCCGGAAAAGAAACTTTTGTGATCCCGGTCGGAAAAAAGGCAGTGGAGTATGCAAAGTCCAGAAAGCTGAATATCTTAACCGACAGCTTTGCGGAGATTGCAAACCTTTCCGTAGCGGACAGTTTTGAGATTGCGCGGGTCATCTGCCGCGAATTCCGAAAAGGAACGTTCGGCCATGTGGAGCTGTGCTACACGAAATTCGTGTCGATGCTCTCCCAGATGCCGGTATCCGTTCCGATTCTGCCTCTGATTGATATTGCAAAAGAGGACGGGGAAGATCCGGAAGCAAAGAAAATCCGGAATCTGATCCTGTATGAGCCAAACGGCGTGGAGGTCTTCGATGCGATTGTGCCGGAGTACCTCGGCGGCCTGATCTACGGCGGTATCTGCGAGAGCGTGGCGAGTGAGCTTGCGGCGCGCCGTACCGCAATGGAAGCGGCAACCGGAAATGCAGAAGAGATGATTGAACAGCTCAATCTGTATTACAACCGTGCCCGCCAGGCAAGCATCACGCAGGAGATCACCGAGATTGTCGGCGGTGCGGAAGGCCTGTAAGATATGGAAACAAGAAAAGTGAGGAGAAGTCGTTAAATGAGTGAAAAACACATTGGCGAGGTTGTGCAGGTAACGGGTCCTGTTCTGGACATCCGTTTTCCGGAAGGAGAACTGCCGGCACTTCTGAACGCCATCGAAATAGACAACCACGGCGAGAAACTGGTTGTGGAAGTGGCTCAGCAGACGGGCGACAACATGGTCCGCTGCATTGCCATGAAATCCACAGACGGACTTGTCCGCGGAACAAAAGCAGTCGACACGGGCGGCCCGATCGCCGTTCCGGTCGGAGAGGAGTGCTTAGGCCGCGTGTTCAACCTTCTTGGTGAAAACGTAGACAACAAGCCTGCACCGGAAACAGCAGAGAAATGGCCGATCCACCGCGATCCGCCGTCCTACGAGGAGCAGGTTCCGGCAACGGAGATCCTCGAAACCGGAATCAAGGTCGTTGACCTGATCTGCCCGTATGCAAAGGGCGGAAAAATCGGTCTGTTCGGCGGTGCCGGCGTTGGAAAAACGGTCCTGATCATGGAGCTGATCCACAATGTCGCAACGGCGCACGGCGGACTTTCCGTTTTCACCGGCGTCGGAGAGCGTACCCGTGAAGGAAACGACCTTTACAATGAGATGAAAGAGAGCGGCGTTATCGACAAGACAGCGCTGGTTTATGGACAGATGAACGAGCCGCCGGGAGCGCGTATGCGTGTCGGACTTTCCGGCCTTACCATGGCAGAGTATTTCCGTGATGTGAAGAATCAGGATGTGTTGCTGTTCATCGACAATATTTTCCGTTTCACCCAGGCAGGTTCCGAGGTTTCGGCTCTGCTTGGCCGTATGCCGTCCGCAGTAGGATACCAGCCGACGCTGGCAACCGAGATGGGCGCACTGCAGGAGCGAATCACTTCCACGAGAAAGGGTTCCATCACATCGGTACAGGCTGTTTACGTGCCGGCCGATGACCTGACGGACCCGGCTCCGGCAACGACGTTCACCCATCTGGATGCGACGACCGTACTTTCCCGTGAGATTTCCAGCCAGGGTATCTACCCGGCTGTCGATCCGCTCGATTCTACCAGCCGTATCCTGACACCGGAAATCGTAGGCCATGAGCACTACGAGGTAGCGCGTGCCGTACAGCAGGTACTGCAGAGATACAAAGAGCTGCAGGATATCATCGCCATCATGGGTATGGACGAGCTGTCCGAGGAGGATAAGCTGACCGTAAGCCGTGCGCGTAAGGTACAGCGTTTCCTGTCCCAGAGCTTCTCCGTAGCCGAGCAGTTTACCGGTATGGAAGGAAAATACGTGCCGTTAAAAGAAACCCTGCGCGGATTCCGCATGATCCTCGACGGCGAGTGCGACGATCTTCCGGAGAGCTGTTTCCTGTTCGCGGGAACGATCGACGAGGTATTCGAAAAAGCGAAAGCACTGAACCAGTAAAGGAGGAATGACGCATGAGTACATTTCCTTTACGTGTCGGCACGCCGGATGGCCTTCTCTATGAGGGCGAGGTAGCGCGTGTCGTATGCCGTACCATCAGCGGCGATCTGGCGATCCTGCCGGGGCACTGCAATTACTGCACCGCGCTCGGCATGGGCGAGGCGCATATCGTGCTGGAGGACGGAACGAAACGAAGTGCCGCCTGCATCGGCGGAATGCTTTCCATGATGAACGGCGTCTGCCGCGTTCTGGCGACGACCTGGGAGTGGGAAGAGGATATTGACGCGAAACGCGCCGAGGACGCAAAACACCGTGCGGAGCAGGCACTGGCGAACGGCGGA
This sequence comes from bacterium, assembly GCA_963596755.1. Taxonomy (GTDB): domain Bacteria; phylum Bacillota; class Clostridia; order Lachnospirales; family Lachnospiraceae; genus Fusicatenibacter. The sequence continues at coordinate 2,957 of CAVBNJ010000166.1, read as the reverse complement.
CTGTCCGATAAAGAGTATCGGATTGCCGAAGCTAAACTGCAGCGTGCGCTGGTGCGCTTAAGTGTAAAAGAATAGTTATGATAAAAAGCCCTGTACCGCAGAGAGAAAACTGTGCGGTACAGAGCTTTTTTCACGTCCATTGAAATTAGAAATGCTGGATTTCCTGGATGACTTCTTTTTTTATTTTCCGATACAGAATAAGTCCGATCGGAAGTGCCGCCGCTTCAGCCAGTACAAAGGACCACCAGATCAGATGCATTTCCCCTGCCTGCCGCAGAAGCTGCAGAAACAGAAACTGCAGAATTGTCTGGCGCGCCAAGGTCAGAACCATCGCTGATACACCGCGGGAGAAGCCCTGAAAGGCGGAGGCCAGTGTCAGGCTGCCGATGCTGAGCAAATAAGCGAGTCCCAAAATGCGGATCGCCGTTGTTCCGGCAGAAAGCATCGCCGGGGAGGCATCAAAAATGCCGAGAATCTGTGCCGGAAAGAGCTCCAGAAACACGAGAATCACGCCGAATGAGGCAAGCCCGTAAAACAGGGACCAGCGGATTGACGAGAACGAGCGGTTCAGATCTTTCGCACCGTAATTGTACGCGACGAGAGCGACAAGTCCGTTCGTAAATCCCCAGACCGGGACGAGGGCGAGCACCTGGATTTTGATGCAGACACCGTAGACGGCAACCGCAGTCGTGGAAAACGAGATCAGGACTGCGTTGACGTAGATGTTCATCACAGAGAGCATCGCCTCGGCGACACCAGATGGAAGTCCGATCTGAAGAATTTCCTTTACGCTGGCAAAATCAGGCCGCAGGACAAACGCAAACGGGATTTCCGGATTCCATTTCCGGTTGACCAGGATTCCGGCAAACGCACCGGCAAACTGTCCGATGACAGTTGCAAGAGCAGCACCGCGCACACCCATGGCGGGGAGCCCCAAATATCCGAAAATAAGGATGGGATCGAGAATCAGATTCACAATCGCACCAGATGACAGGGTGATCAGAAACAGATTCGATCTGCCGCTTGCGATCGTAAAGCGGTCAAACACCCACTGCAGCATCAGACCGAGTGACCCCATCATGACGATGGCAAGGTACTGCATGCCAAGCGAAGCAACTTCTTTATTTCCGCCTGACTGTGAAAGAAAGTAGGGGCGGATCAGAAAAAGTGCGGTGATAAAAATCAGAATCCAGAACGCGAAAGCGAGCCAGACAGCCGCCGAAGCAGCTTTTTTCACTTTTTTATCATCGTGATCGCCGAGCGCGCGGGAGATCACGGCATTTAAGCCGCCGGCATTGGCAAGGCCGAGCGCCGAAAACAGAATCTGGATCGGGCTGGCAATGGAAAGTGCTGTAAGCGCATCCTCCGAGATCCGCGAGACGAAAACACTGTCCACAAAACTATACAAGTTGCTGATAAAGAGCGAGAGCATCAGAGGGATACCATTGACAAGCACGAGCCGTTTCATATCCATGACTGCCATTTTCTGTTCTTTCATAAAAATTCCTCCTGAAAAAAACAGGAGATCAGATCCTATGCAGCGAAGAAAGGTTTTGCTGCCGCAGAGAATGAGATTCGTCCTGTGATTGTAGTAACAGACATTCTCTGCGCTGCCCGGGAGGGTAGGAAACAAGTAGATTTTAAAATGGATGAAGGTATCATATAGAAGTCCTTTCCGGTGTCTTTTTCTTCAGTGTATCACGAAAAAAACAGAAGTGCCAGAAAAAAAGCCCCGGAATCCGAAAAATTCCGAGGCTGAGTTGGAGGCGTGATTAAAGGGTAATCCAGTAGCGCTCCAGTGTTTCGTTGCTGTCCGCGTCATAAGCGGTGCCGTCGAACCGGCCGCCGTTTTTCAGGATCGTTCTGCGGCTTCCCTCGTTGGTATCGAGGCAGCAGACCAGAATTTCGGAGAGACCGAGGCTTTTGCAGTACGGCTGGACATTTTTCAGCATCCAGGATGCATAGCCTTTTCTGCGTTCTGACGGGCGGACGGAGTAGCCGATGTGGCCGCCGAAGGTGCGCAGATAATCGTTGAAATCGTGGCGCACCTGAATCATGCCGACGAGGCGGTTGTCCGATTTGCGGATGCACAGAAACTGTGTCGCGAGAACCCAGCCCTCCGGCAGAGTTTCCTGCTTTGTATATCGCAGGGTATCTTCAAGATACGCTTTCATATCGTCATGCCGGCGGAGCGGTCCGCAGCCGTCCATGGAATCGCCGTTTTCCAGAAAATCTTTCCGGTAGGCGGCAAGTTCGTCGAAATATTCTTCCGACGGTTCCACTAACATCAGTTCGTCGTTCATCGTTAGCATTTCTCCGGTTCCGGATACTCGACACCGAAGGTTTCAACGGTAACGGTAGCCATTCTCTGCGGCTGCAGCGGTTTGTCGCTGTAGTCTGTGTTGACGGATGCGATTTTGTCTACGACCTCAAGGCCTTCTGTTACTTTTCCGAAAGCAGCGTAAGCGCCGTCCAGATGCGGAGCAGCTTTGTGCATGATGAAGAACTGGCTTCCTGCGCTGTCCGGGAACATGGTACGTGCCATGGAGAGAACGCCTGGGGTGTGAGCAAGGTTGTTCTCAAATCCGTTCTGGGAGAACTCGCCCTTGATGCAGTAATCCGGACCGCCGGCGCCTGTGCCTGCCGGGTCGCCGCCCTGGATCATGAATCCCGGGATGACACGGTGGAAGATCAGACCATCATAGAAGCCTTTTTTTACCAGGCTGATGAAGTTGTTTACAGTATTCGGGGCGATTTCCGGGTAAAGCTCTGCTTTCATGACATCGCCGTTTTCCATGGTAATAGTAACGATTGGGTTAGACATAAATTTTTCCTCCTGATTTTTGAAAATATTTTTTATGAGACAGATTCAGGCAAATGATTACTCAAGGAAGGTCTCATGAATTGCACGCATTGCCTGATCTGCATATGCTTCGTCGATCAGTGCAGTGATGCGG
>CAVBNJ010000165.1:0-6370 GCA_963596755.1 bacterium | reverse complement strand
CTCCGCAATCCTCGTCACAGCCACATAAATTGACTGAATTTTGTACCACGTCGGATAATCCACAATGCCCGATACCGGCAGGCCGAACAGCCGCTGAAATGCTTCAACCGCATCCTGCGTTTCTTCATCGAAATACCCGTTTTCATAGACCGTCGGAATCGACGAATATACCTCCGCGATCACATTCAGCTGTTCCTGCATCTGCAGCACCTTGTTTCCGGACGAGCCGATGGTCAGATCATATCCCGGCCAGGAAGACGGGATGCCGGAAATCTCCTCCGCCGTGTTGATATACATGTTCTCTCCATAATAATTGCGGAGAATCTGAATCGTCGAGTATCCCCGGTCCGCGAGATTCTTTGATCCCCACTGGCTCATCCAGTTCGGGCAGCTCACGCGGTTTCCGTCACAATACTGTGTCAGAATCGGCTGCTTGACATTCGGGCGGGACAGATAATCGGCGAAGATTTCATCGACAACGGTCGAAATACTGTCGAAAATATTTCTGCCGTAGATCCACTTGTGATCGTACGCAGTCGACGAGGTGATCGTGAAATCATACCCCTTGTTGCGGTACCACTCCGTGTAGACGCGGTTCAGCGTGAACGACATGATCGCAAGGATATTCGCACGGATCGCCGCATCCGGCCACGTTGCATAGATCTCCGAGCACGCTACATTTTTGATGTAATCGCGGTACCGCACGTAATAGTCGCGCGCCGTGCTGTCGGTCGGTGCGCCGTCGTGGACGACAACATATTCCGGGATGACAACACGCGAGAGCACGATCTCTCCGCTCTCATTTGTCGGCTTGATCTCACTCTCCGGAATCTTCTCCGGGTAATCGCCGAACAGCGTGTGATCGGGAATCGTCACATCCGCAAATGATGCACCCTCCGCCGGTTCCAGATCCACCTGCTGGACAGACTGCTCACCGGAGAGCAGCTCCGAACCCGTCACCTCGACCGGTTCATATCCTTCTGCCTCTACTTTTACGGTATACTCCGAATACGGCTGATTCACATTCGGCTCCAGACTGTACTCGAGCGGCGGTGTCGCCAGATCCAGCGTCTCCGTTCTGCCGTCCCCGTCAGTAATCAACTCCTCGATCACATTCTGCGGATCTCCCGTATACGAAACCGTCACCCGCGCCCCCGGAACGGGCCACGCCAGAAGTCTTGCATTCACCCGGATTTCCAGCCGTCCGCGGTCGGTCATTTCCTGCTGCATACGCAAATTTTTCATAAAAAAGCCCCATATCCTGCACTCCTTTTATGGTATGCAGAAGATGAGGCTTTTGCTTTTCCATATTTTTTTTATCAGAGAAGCCGCTGGACATCGTGGATCATGACGTAGACCATCAGTGCCATCAGAAGCACGAGGCCCGCGAAGTGAACCATTCCTTCCAGATCACGCCGGATCGGTTTTCTGCGGATGGCTTCTATGATAAGAAAGACAAGCCGTCCGCCGTCGAGCGCCGGGAGCGGCAGCAGGTTCATCACGCCGAGGTTCGATGACAGCAGAATCACCATGTTCAGCATCGTCATCACGGTAACCAGAACGCCCTGCGATTTCACATCGTCATAAGCGGTTCCGATCGCATCCACCACGCCGACCGGACCGGAAAGGTCATTCACGGAATATTTTCCGGTGATCAGCATTCCCACACTGTCAATGACGGTGCGCACCCAGTATTTGATCTCCAGCGCGCTGTATTTCAGCACGCCGATCGGGGACTGTTTTTCCCGGAGCTGGTATGAAAACTGTACGTTCGCATACGTGTTTTCGACCGGTGTCACGGTAATCTCCTTCGTCTTTCCGCTGTGCTCATACTCCATCGTCACAGCGCTTCCGTCGAAGGGATGCTCCGTCTGGTAAGCAGTAAAATCCGCCACACACGTGATCGGTGTTCCGTTGATCGATACGAGCAGATCACCCGCCACAACGCCCGCCGCGGCAAGCGGCATATCCTGCTGCACATACGTAAATTCCATGCCGCGGTCGCAGTCATCATAGTTGAAGCCCATCATGTACCGCGTCGTCACCGTCGGTTCATATGTGATCGTTTTCTTTTCCCCGTCGGCCTTTTTGACTTCCAGCGTAATCTCATCCGTCGGCACGCCCTGTACGGTCATCACCGAGTTCAGCTCTTTTCCAATGGAAATATGTCTTCCCTCATAGGAAGTGATGATATCTCCCGCTTCGAGGCCTGCCTCTGCCTCCGGCGAACCGTCTGCCACCTCTGTGACGCGCGCCGGGGAGCTTCCCGCGTAGCTGATCACAAAGATCGCACAGAAAAACGCCAGAATCATGTTGAACACAGGTCCCGCCGCAACGACGGAGATTCTTGCCCACACGGACTTGCTGTTAAAAGTTCCTTCCCCCTCCTCTTCACCGTCCTCGCCGAGCATCTGGCACGCGCCGCCGAACGGCAGAAGTTTTAAGGAATACACGGTTCCCCCTTTTTCTGTCTTTACCACGGTCGGGCCAAAGCCGATCGAAAATTCCGTCACAGTGATTCCATTCGCTTTTGCCAGAAGAAAGTGGCCCAGCTCATGGATGATGACGGTGATTCCGAAAATGAGTACGGCTATCAGGATTTTTACAATCATGCTGTCTTATTCTCCCATCTTATATCTGTTCGAAATCCATTCATACGTCTCCTGCTCCGCCGCAAGAATCTGCTCCAGCGTCGGATCGGCAACAGTTTTGTGTGCTTCCATCGCACCGGCAATCACATCGTAGATCTCAAGGAAACGGATCTTCTTCGCCAGGAACAGCGCAACGGCGCGCTCGTTTGCCGCATTGAAGACCGTCGGCATGGAGCCGCCTGTTCTCGAAGCCTGCATTGCCATCGGAAGACCGAGGAAGGTCTCCATATCCGGTTTTTCAAACGTAATCTGTGTGAGTGCCGCAAAGTCGAGGCGGTCGCCCGCAAGGAAACGGCGCTCCGGGTAATACAGTGCGTACTGGATCGGCAGCTTCATATCCGGTGTGCCAAGCTGTGCCATGACAGCGCCGTCTTTAAATTCTACCATCGAGTGAATGATGCTCTTCGGCTGTACTACCACCTGGATGTGGTCGAGATCGACGCCGAACAGCCATTTTGCTTCCATGACCTCGAGTCCCTTGTTGACGAGTGTCGCAGAATCGATGGTGATTTTGTGCCCCATCGACCAGTTCGGATGGCGGAGCGCCTGCTCAACCGTCACGTTTTCGAGTTCCGCTCTCGTCTTTCCGCGGAACGGACCGCCCGATGCAGTAATCAGAAGTTTCTCGATTTCTTTTCTGTTTTCCCCGTGCAGGCACTGGAAAATTGCCGAGTGCTCGCTGTCCACCGGAAGAATCTGCACACCGCATTCCTTTGCCAGCGGCATGATGATATGACCCGCCGTTACCAGCGTCTCTTTATTTGCCAGCGCAATGTCTTTTCCGGCTTTCATCGCCGCAACCGTCGGGCGGATGCCGATCATGCCGACGATCGCTGTCACGAGGATTTCACTCTCCGGCATCGTGGCAAGCTCGATCATGCCGTCCATGCCGCAGCCGATTTTCACATCGAGATCCTTTACTCTGTCACGGAGCTCTGCCGCTTTCGCCTCATCGCCGACTGCAGCAAACTTCGGATGAAATTCCCGGATCTGCTGTTCGAGCAGTGTGATATTGCTTCCGGCGCTGATGCCGACGACCTCGAGATCGCCGTTGGCACGCACCACATCAAGAGTCTGGGTTCCGATCGAACCGGTTGAACCAAGAATTGCTATTTTCTTCATGTTCCAGTTTCTCCTATCTGCTCCCGTTTATGCCGGACGGGAAGCTTTTTTCTAGTGAATCAGAAGCACCGACAGGAAATAGATGATCGGTGCGGTAAAGATCACGCTGTCGAAGCGGTCCAGAATGCCGCCGTGGCCAGGGATCAGCTTTCCGTAATCTTTGATGCCCTGATTTCGTTTGATGGCGGATGCCGCAAGGTCTCCGACCATGGAGATCAGTGCGCCGACACCGCAGATAATCGCATATTCCATCATGCCGCCCTTTGTCGCAGCCGCATAGATAATGCCGAGCAGAATCGCTCCGACGACACCGCCGACAGCTCCCTCTACGGATTTTTTCGGACTTAAGATCGGTGCCATTTTATGTTTTCCAAAGAGTACGCCCACGCAGTATGCACACGTATCGCAGCCCCAGGAGCACAGAAAAATCAGCCATACATGGAATTTTCCGCCGTCCAGCATACGGGTCTGATATACATAGGAAAGCATTACTCCGACATAAACAATCGCAAAGAACGCCGGCATGACCTGATTGGCGTTGTATTTCGGATAAGTAAATACGTATACCGCCATCAGCAGCACCAGATCCAGAATCAGTGCGAGCATCTGGTACATCGGGTCGCCCAGCAGCAGGGACAGATAGAAAATCACAATGCCGGCATAGCCTGTGATTTCCAGCAGGTTCCACTTGTCTTCTCTTACCTTCATGACGCGGAACAGTTCTCCTGCGCCGATCAGTGACAGGCAGAGCACCGTCATATAGAGAACGGTTCCGCCGCTGCAGATCGTGAGCAGCGCCACAAGGACGAGCACGATGCCGCTTAACAGTCTTGTCTTAAACATCTTTTTTATTCCTCCTTCACGCCGCCGTAGCGCCGGTCTCTGTTATTATATTGTTCGATGGCTTTTCTCAATTCCTCTTCGTGGAAATCCGGCCACGGAACGTCGGTAAAGTAAAATTCCGTGTACGCCAGCTGCCACATCAGGTAGTTGGAAAGGCGCTGCTCACCGCTTGTGCGGATCAGGAGATCCGGGTCCGGGAGACCGGCGGTGTCGAGATAGCTCTCAAAACACTCTTCCGTCAGCTTTCCGTTTTCATCAAACGCATCCTCAGCGAGCGTTCCGTTTTTCACATCCTCGATCATGCGGGTCATGCCGCGCAGGATCTCATCGCGTGAACCGTAGTTCATCGCGATCTGGAAGTACATGTGGTCGTAATCTTTGGAGCACTCCTCGAGCTCATGAATGCTGTCCTGGATATCCTGCGGGAATGCGCTCGGATCTCCGATGATTTTAACGCGCATCTGGTTTTTATGCGCTTTTTTGATGCATCGTTTTAAATACTGGCGGAACAGTTTCAAAAGGCCCTCCACCTCGGTGCGTGACCGTTTCCAGTTCTCGGTTGAGAACGCATAGACCGTCAGGTATTTGACACCCATATCTTTGATCACTTCACACATTTTTTCCAGATTGTCGCAGCCGACGATATGGCCGTAGCCGCGCGGCATATTCCGTTTCTTTGCCCATCTGCCGTTTCCGTCCAGAATGATGGCGATATGATTCGGCACTTTCAGTTCATTTTCCATCTTATTTTTCCTCCGTATAATTTTTCCTTTAAACTACAATAGGCTGCCTGCAAATGACAGGCAGCCCTCGTTTTCTTTGTATTACACGGTCATAATTTCTTTGGATTTTACGTCCACCATCTGATCTACTTCTTTGATGTATTTGTCTGTTAATTTCTGGGTCTGCTCCTCGAGCTCTTTGATTTCGTCCTCGGAAACGTCCTCTTTTGCAAGTTTCTTGAACGCATCATTTGCATCGCGGCGGATGTTTCGGATGGCTACTTTTGCGCCTTCCGCTTTTTTCTTTACATCTTTTACCAGCTCTTTACGACGGTCCTCGGTGAGCTCCGGGAATACCAGACGGATAACTCTTCCGTCGTCAGACGGGTTGATGCCGAGGTCGGACATCATGATTGCTTTCTCGATCTCTTTTACCAGGGATGCTTCCCACGGCTGGATCTGGATCATACGTGCTTCCGGAACAGAGATGTTTGCTACCTGCTGCAGCGGAGTCTGTGTTCCATAGTAATCTACGGTGATGCGGTCCAGTACGTGCGGGTTGGCACGGCCTGCGCGGATGGTTCCGAATTCGGAATCGAGGCTTGCAATGGATTTGCCCATTTTTACCTCAAACGGTTTTACTCTCTCGTCGATCTGATTTGCCATATTAATTTTGTCCTCCTGCTATCTTATACGGTCACTCTTGTGCCGTTGATTTTTCCGTTTGCAGCATTTACAATGCTGTTCTCTTCATTTAAACCAAATACCAGCATCGGCATTTTGTTTTCCTTGCAAAGGATGGATGCGGTCATATCTACCACTTTCAGATCCTTTTCAATGACTTCCTGAATGGAAATCTCATCGTATTTCTTTGCATCCGGGTTGGTCTTCGGATCGCTGTCGTAGACACCGTCTACTGCTTTGGCAAGCAGAATCTCGTCTGCCTCGATCTCAATCGCACGAAGTACGGTTGCTGTATCGGTTGAGAAATACGGATGGCCTGTGCCGCCGGCAAAGAATACAACCATGTTG
>CAVBNJ010000164.1:0-6389 GCA_963596755.1 bacterium | reverse complement strand
TATAACGGTGAATTTCGGCTCATAAAAAGAGCTTTACGAATGTTTTACTTTCCGTTATAATTTATTAGAAATCTTTTCCAGTTATTTTATAAATACACAAAAAATTCAGGAGGACTTTATATATGGCAGGATCATCATTTGGCACCATTTTCAGACTGACCACCTGGGGAGAGTCTCATGGAAAAGGCGTGGGCGTCGTCGTGGACGGAGTTCCGGCCGGCATTTCTCTTTCCGAGGAAGATATTCAGGTTTACCTCGACCGCAGAAAACCGGGTCAGAACCGTTTTGCCACCAAGCGGAAAGAGTCAGACACCGTTCAGATTCTTTCCGGAACATTTGAAGGAAAAACGACCGGCACACCGATCTCCATGGTGGTATGGAATGAGGATCAGCATTCGAAGGATTACAGCGAAATCGCCTCCTATTACCGCCCGGGCCATGCGGATTATACGTTTGATGCGAAGTACGGTTTCCGCGATTACCGCGGCGGCGGACGTTCTTCCGGACGCGAGACAATCGCACGTGTGGCTGCCGGCGCAATTGCCGCAAAGATGCTTTCCGAGCTTGGCATCACTGTTTCCGCCTACACCCGCTCCATCGGTGATGTGGAAATTCAGTCCTTTGACGCGGCAGAAATTGCAAACAATGCTTTCAATATGCCGGATGCAGCCGCTGCTGAAAAAGCCTCTGAACTTTTAAACAAAGCCATGGCAGAAAAAAATTCTGTCGGCGGCGTTGTGGAGTGTGTCGTTCACCATATGCCGGCTGGTGTCGGCGATCCGGTGTTTGAAAAACTCGATGCCAATCTTGCCAAAGCCCTCGTTTCGATCGGTGCTGTCAAAGGCGTGGAAATCGGCGACGGTTTCTCCGTCTGCACTGCCACCGGTCTCACAAACAACGATGCGTTCCATGTAGAACTGGACGGCTCCATCGTCAAGCTGACGAACCACGCCGGCGGTATCTTAGGCGGCATCAGCGACGGCAGTGATATCGTTGTCCGCGCCGGTTTCAAACCGACCCCGTCCGTTGCCGCAGCGCAGCAGACGATCAACAAAAAGGGTGAAAACATCGAAATTGAGATCAAAGGACGCCACGACCCGATCGTCGTCGCCCGCGCCGTTGTTGTGGTGGAATGCATGACTGCTCTTGTCCTTGCGGATGCCCTGCTCGTCGGAATGAGCGCAAAAATGGATAACGTAAAGAAAGTCTGGGCTCCGGAAGCGAAATAAATACCGGACCAATGATTACTATACCTGGCAAAACAGAAAATGCCTGCGGGATACAGTTCTTCCTGCAGGCATTTTTCGTTATTTCATTTTTCAGCGAACGCCCTTTTTCGTAATCAGAATACAGTTCGGCGTCTCCACCTTCATCGGGCGGCCTTTCTGAACCAGCACGTTTTTCTCATAATCAATCGTGAAGGTTGTGATCGTGTTGGACTCATGGTTTGCCACTGCGATGTGTTTTCCATCCGGGAACATCGCAATGTCTTTCGGATACTCGCCGCTGGTCGGAAGTGCAAACTTCTTCTCCAGGCATCCGGTCTCCGGGTCGATATGGAACATCGCTACGGTGTTGTCTCCGGCTGTGGAGGTGAACAGGTAGTGGTGATCCGGAGAAAGGCACATGCCGGAAGCGGCATCGTGTGCCTGGTCCACATTTGCGGATGTTGTGCTGATCGACTGCAGCCGTTCAAACTCCGGTCCGTTTCCCATATCATGATAGCTGAACACATCGACTTTGTTCATCAGTTCGTAGATCACATATGCATATTTTCCGGAATCGCTGAATACGATTTCTCTCGGTCCGGATTCACGCTCGCATCGCAGGATGTCCACCAATTCCAGGCGGTCTCTCTGTGTGTTCAGTTTGTACATTTTGATCTGGTCAATGCCGTTGTCGACAGCGCACAGATATTTGTTGTCCGGGGTCGGAACGACACAGCTGACATGCGGACGGAAGTTACGCTCTGCCACGCTTCCAAGACCTTTGTGGAATACGCCGTCCATCAGACTTCCGAGGCGTCCGTCCTTGTGGGTATGTACAACGGTTACTTTTCCATCGTGATAGCCTGCCACGAACAGGTATCTTCCGGTTTTGTCCACCGACAGATAGCATCCGCGCATACCGTCGATGTCTACTTTGTTGATCGGTGTCAGGTCTCCGTCATCCTCCACTGCAAACACTGCTACGCCTTCATCCGCAATCGAATACAGGTATTTGCCGTTTAAGGAACGGGCAATGTGGGAAGAGTTGTTGACCGGTATGACTTTTCGCTCTGTCAGAGTGCCTTCTTCTACATTTACATCATATAAATGAATGCCAATGCTGCTTCCATGGGTATAAGTGCCTACATAAGCTACGTACTCATCCTTCATGTTGTTTTCATCCTTTCTGCCTTCTCGCACATCGTGTGAATTTTCTAAAAATATTCTAGCACAATTTTCACGCCACGACAACGAATAAAACGGATTTTTGATATGTAAACGGTAACACTTTATTTCAAGACACAGGTTTTATCACCTGCTTAGAATTTTCAGATATTTCTATTCATTTCAAAGATTTTAAGAATTGAGGTTCCGCCGCATACCGTACTTCCGTTTTTTCCGCCTCGCTACGCCCGCGTCATTCCTGCTTCTCTGCGTATCATATTCTGCAGTTTCTTGATCGCGCGGCTGTACTGACACTGCAGCGCCTGCTCACTTTTTTCGCAGAAACAGCTCAATTCTTTATAGCTGAATCCATATGCTCTTCCCCAGAAAATCCGCTGATCCATCGGATTCAGATTCTGGATACAGTTCTGCATGACCATCCGCTCCTCAATCTCCGATGTTGCGGGTGCTTCTCCCTCGTTGCGTTTCTCCTTCTGATACTGCGTATACGAAATTTCATTCTGATAATAATGTTTTCTGCGCTGATTTTTGATCTTGTTTTTTGCCACACAGAACAACCATTTCGTCATCTCCTCTCCTTCCAGGCCGGCGACGGTTTCATATTTCACAACCAGCACCTCCCATACATCATTCAGTACATCCTTCGCCGTTTCCCGGTCATTATTCAACTGACCACAGATATAGCGGAACAGCACATGACTGTTTTCTTCGAAGATTTCCTGAAAAAAGCTCTCATCCTCTTGTCTCATACCTTTCTCTCTCTTCCTGATATTATTTTGCTGTCCTTCTCTTCCAGGCCCGTCATATATGTAATGTTATGAGACTATCGAAATCTTTCGTTTTTTCAGAATATTTCTACTATTTGGACTTATTAATTTTATTAATAATGCAAAATATTGCATTTAAAAAGCTCCGGCAGAAAAGAAATTTTCTCTTCTGCCGGAGCTTTCTATGTTTCTTTTATTTTTTATTTAAAGTAAGCAACACCGGACTCGAAGATCTTCAGATCCTGCTCGCCGTAGATGTTGACTGCCACGCCGTTGTCGCGGCGCTCTGCGTGTGCCATCTTACCGAAGACACGGCCGTCCGGGCTGGTGATACCCTCGATTCCGCAGTAGGAACCGTTGACATTCCAGTATTCGTCGTTCGTCAGGTTTCCGTTGACATCGCAGTAGCGGGTTGCAATCTGGCCGTTTGCCATCAGCTTGTCGATCCACTCTTTCGATGCTACAAAACGTCCCTCGCCGTGGGATGCCGGGTTGGTGTAAACACCGCCAAGCTTGGCGCCTGCGAGCCACGGGGATTTGTTGGTGACTACTTTCGTATAAACCATCTTGGAAATATGGCGGCCGATGGTGTTGAAGGTCAGTGTCGGGGAATCCTCGGTCTGGCCCAGGATCTCACCGTACGGCACGAGTCCCAGTTTGATCAGCGCCTGGAATCCGTTGCAGATACCAAGAGCAAGTCCGTCTCTCTCATTCAGCAGTTTTGTAACGGCTTCTTTGATCTTCGCATTCTGGAATGCAGTTGCAAAGAATTTTGCCGATCCATCCGGCTCATCACCTGCGGAGAATCCGCCAGGGAACATGATGATCTGTGCCTGGTTGATGGCTTTTTCAAAGGCATCGACAGAATCGCGGATGTCTTCTGCGGAAAGGTTGGCAAATACCTGGGTGATGACTTTTGCACCGGCACGCTCAAAGGCTCTGGTGCTGTCATACTCGCAGTTGGTTCCCGGGAAGACCGGAATAAATACGGTCGGCTGTGACAGCTTGTGGGAGCATACGTGGATGCTCTTTGCCTGATAGCAGCTGTCTGCAACGGTTCCGTTTTCGTCTGCGGCTGCCACATTCAGTGCATCTACCTCCGGAAGCTCTGCACCGGATATGGTCTTGAATACTTTCTCCAGCGGTTTGTTCCATGCGGCAACGGCCTCGCGGATGGTGATTTCAGTGTCTTTGTAGGAAAGAACCGGTTTGTCTGTCACTTCACCGATGACGGTGTAGGTGCTTGCCAGTTCTCCGACTTTTTCAGACGGAACTTCGCAGATCAGATCTGCGATATATGGGGTGAAGAGATCTCTCTCGTCTACGTTGTGCTCGATGGTTACGCCGAGTGCATTGCCGAATGCCATCTTGGATACGGCTGCTGCGATACCCTGACGGTCTACGACGTAAGCGGCTTTCACACGGCCGTTCTGCATATCTTCATGCAGCTTTCTGTAGGTTTCCATTACGCCTTCGTACTCCGGCAGCAGATGGGCATCGACTGGAAGATGAATCCATACGAGTTTGTCTCCTGCGTTTTTCAGTTCCGGAGATACAACGTCTTTTAATTTTGCAACGTCAACAGCGAAAGATACGAGTGTCGGCGGTACATCGATATCGTTGAAGGTACCGGACATACTGTCTTTTCCTCCGATGGACGGAAGGCCGTAGCCCATCTGTGCATCGTATGCGCCGAGCAGTGCTGCAAACGGCTGGCTCCAGCGGTGCGGATCCTCAGTCATTCTGCGGAAGTATTCCTGGAAGGTGAAGCGGACTTTGCTGTAATCGCCGCCGACTGCCACGATACGGGACAGGGACTCGGTTACGGCATAGACAGCGCCGTGGTACGGGCTCCAGCTCGATACGTATGGATCAAAACCGTAGCTCATCATAGTAACGGTATTGGTTTTTCCGTCCGGAACCGGCACTTTTGCGACCATAGCCTGCGTCTCGGTCAGCTGATATTTTCCGCCGTACGGCATCAGCACGCTGGCTGCTCCGATGGAGGAGTCAAACATTTCAACGAGTCCCTTCTGGGAGCATGCGTTGAGGTCGGACAGGGTGGACAGCCATTTTTCTCTGACATCAGCAATGTCACCGCTTCTCTTTAACGGGGTGTCCTCTGCTTTTGGAATCTCTACGAATACATCGTTCTCCTGATGTGCTCCGTTGGTATCCAGGAAAGCACGGGAGATGTTGACGATCTCTTTTCCTCTCCAGGAGAGTACCAGACGCGGATCCTCGGTTACGACTGCAACTTCGGTTGCCTCCAGGTTCTCTTCTGCGGCATATTTCAGGAACTGCTCACGGTCTTTCGGGTCGATGACAACTGCCATACGCTCCTGGGACTCGGAGATTGCGATCTCGGTTCCGTCAAGGCCGGCATATTTTTTCGGTACTTTGTCAAGGTTGATCGCGAGGCCCGGTGCCAGCTCGCCGATAGCAACGGAAACTCCGCCTGCACCGAAGTCGTTGCATTTTTTGATCAGAAGGCTGACTTCCTCACGGCGGAACAGTCTCTGCAGTTTACGCTCGGTCGGTGCGTTTCCTTTCTGTACTTCTGCGCCGCAGGTCTCGATAGACTCTGTGGTATGTACTTTGGAGGAACCAGTTGCACCGCCGCAGCCGTCTCTTCCGGTACGGCCGCCGAGCAGGATGATGATATCGCCCGGATCGGAATTTTCACGGACAACGGCACGGCGCGGTGCTGCTCCGAGAACAGCTCCGATCTCCATACGTTTTGCCACGTAGTCCGGATGGTAAACTTCTTTAACATAACCGGTTGCAAGACCGATCTGGTTTCCGTAGGAGCTGTAGCCGTGGGCTGCTTCTCTTACAAGTTTTTTCTGCGGAAGTTTTCCTTCGAGTGTCTCGCTCTGCGGACGGGTCGGATCTGCGGCTCCGGTTACGCGCATTGCCTGATATACGTAGGTTCGGCCGGAAAGCGGATCACGGATGGCTCCGCCGAGGCAGGTGGCAGCACCACCGAACGGCTCGATCTCGGTCGGGTGGTTGTGGGTTTCGTTTTTGAAGTTGATCAGCCACTCTTCATCTTTTCCGTCTACATCAACCGGAACGACGATGGAGCATGCGTTGATCTCATCGGACTCTTCCTGATCTGCGAGTTTTCCTTCGGATTTCAGTTTTTTCATGGCCAGAAGGGCAAGGTCCATGAGGCAGATGAATTTGTCATCGCGGCCTTTGTAGAGCACCTCGCGGTCGCTTAAGT
>CAVBNJ010000163.1:0-6402 GCA_963596755.1 bacterium | reverse complement strand
ATCGTACATAGTCATGCAGTTGTGAATCGATTTTAAGTGACGGTACGGATCCTGACGGCAGACGGTCTCCGCATTGGACTCCCACTCAGATACCGGTTTCCAGCGGAACAGATCGAACTCGTTCGCCATTGCCCACCAGACATTGTGATATGCGCTGAGACGGTTTACTACATATGTTAAATAGAATTTCTGCTGCTCCAGGTTCATATGGGAATAACCCCATCTGTCGTACGGATGAAACAGAATCAGGTCTGCCTGAATTCCCATCGTTCCAAGGCGCGCGATCGTATTTTCAATATGTTCGAAATAGGACGGATTCGGACGGGTATAATCCCACACTTCATCCGGTTTTTCAATCATCGCATCAATACCGCCGAACATATTTCTCGGCGCTTTTTCCAGCTTCTCTGTCTCAAAATCTGACGGAGACCATGGAGCATTTTCGCGGATCTCAAACGGATACTGTGCCGGCTCTTTTAAATTGTAAACATAGTGTTTCGGAAAAACACAAAAACGGATTTTATTAAACGGAGACGCAGCAAGGCTCTTATACGTTTTCTCCTGTGTCTCCTCACTCTGCAGCTCCCACACATAGCATGTCGTGCCGCATGGATAAAATTCTTTTCCGTCATCGTATGCAAAATGGTACGTATTCGCCACGCGCACCGGGCCATGGCAGTTCTCATCTGCTGCGCCGACCTCAACGGCCACATTCACCTCATCGCCCCAGCTCGTCGCGGCGCTGATTTCATACGTTCCCTCATAGGACGGCATAAAACGCAGTTTATACACACCGTTTCCATCATAAAAGCCTTCCGCGTGTTTTTCTTCAAACTGGCTCGCCATCGTTCCTTTTACCCACTGCTCCGCAAACGGATTTCCCTCGGACGGACCGTTGAAAACCAGTTCTGCAATTCCATATCGTTTTACATGTTCGGTATAAGACTGTAACATAAGTTCCACCTTTCTGAAATAAGTATCGTTTCGTATTTTAATGATTTAATTTTACTAAAATATATTTGAATAGTCAATCTTTTTAAATTTAACTTTTAAACAATAATTCAGCTCATTTTTTATCACTTTTGCCGGTTTTTGTTTGATTTACACATATGTTTATTGACGTTCTGCCTCTTCTATTGTAAACTTTTCTTTAGAATCTGCCGGGATTTCACTGAACTGTTCCGGCGTTTTCTTTTTGCTTCATCACAAATTAAGCACGCTTTCGGTTGTGTCAGAAAGGAGACCTTTCCTTTGAAAAAACGTTTTGCAAAAATTTCCAGAAATTCACTCAGCTTTCGGATTCTTGTGCTGCTGTTTTCCATGATCATTTTCTTTCTCGTTCTGGTCATCTATGACAACACCGCTGCTTTCGGGCTGATGCTGGAACGAATTCATGAAAACTCCGAGAACACGCTTGTCTTATATCAGAAAAGCCTGGACAAAGATCTTTCCCGTACCGAAACATACCTTTACACTTTTGCATTGAATGATACGGATCTTTTATCTCTGCGTGCCGCCGAACCACAGACAACCACCTGGTATATCACTTTAAATCGAATCCAGAAGAGCTTTGAAAGCGCTACTCATGTTTATACGGTAGATGGATTTTTCTGCTATCAGGATTCCACGGATGCTCTGGTTCTTTACGATCAATCCAGCACCACACCTTCTCTCTGGAATTTCGTCCGTACCGCAGCCAAAGCAGAAAGCGATCCAAGCCCCGACTGGACGATGCAGGAAATCAACGGGGCCTATTATCTGGTACGTATTCTCGATCTCAACGGCTATAAACTCGGAGCTTACGTTTCCGCAGACGCGCTCCTCGCTACCCTGATTGATACCGATAATTCAGACAGTCTTCTGTATTTTTCCGACGGCTCGCTCCTGCTGCAGGCGCCGGATGCCGTGGTTGAACTTACCTCACCACAGCTGAAATGGAAGCGCTATCCTTCCTACCAGATCAATGGATCTTCCTGGCTGGCCGTTTCTCAGGATATGAAAGAGACTTCGCTTTCTCTTACCATGCTTTTGAAGGATTCCGAATACCTTAAGTATCAATCCAATTTTTATATCATCGCGTTTATCGTTTCGCTGTCCCTGTTTATTATCTGGCTGCTCCTGTTCACCTCTCTGTACCGCTGGGTGCTTCACCCGGTTCATATGCTGACTGGTGCACTCGAACAGCTCCGCGGCGGAAATCTCGATGTTCGCATTCCGAACGAAAATCTGCTGGAGGAATTTGAGGAAATGACAGATTCCTTCAATGGAATGGTGGAAGAAATTGAGGATCTGAAAATCGAAAACTACGAGAAGCAGCTTTCCCGTCAGAAACTCGAAGCCCTTTACCTGAAACAGCAGATCACGCCGCACTTTATGATTAACTGTCTGAACACGATTTATCAGCTGACCGAAAACAATCACGCGGATCTGGCACGGCAGATGATACAGAATCTGAGCGTGCATCTGCGCTACACACTTTCCTCCGGCCAGACGGTATCTCTCTCGGAAGAGCTGAATCTGATCCAGAACTATGTAGATCTCTCCTCCATCCGTTATCCCGGTGCACTGCAGCTTCTCGTCTCCTGCGAGGAATCCCTGAAAAACGCAACGGTTGTTCCGCTGCTGCTTTTGAATTTTGTCGAAAATACGATCAAATATGAAGTCGTTATGGGGCAGGTTCTCGAAATGCATGTGGATATCATTTCGCTGGAACGCAATCAGTGCACAATGCTCCAGTTCTGTATCTGGGACACCGGCCGGGGGTTCTCTGAAAACGTTCTTCCTATGCTTCAGACCATTGATGCACATATCAACTCCGAACAGGAGCATATCGGCATCACCAACGTGGTACTCCGTCTCCGGCAGATCTTTCCGGACGCTGCTTTTTCCTTCTCCAATCGTCCCGATGCCGGTGCTCAGATTATGATTGAATTTCCTTACGTTCCGTTTTTCCCTCTTGGATAAACGGATTCAAAAATACATTTGGGAGGCTTTTTATGAATCTTTTAGTTGTAGACGATGAATATTACACCGTCGAAAGTATTTCCAACAAGGTCCGCACGCTCCGTCCGGATCTTGACGAGATTTTCTGTGCCTACAATCTGACACAGGCGCTCGAAATTTTTTCCGATCACCAGGTCGATCTGATGATCTGTGATATTGAAATGCCGGGCGGCTCAGGGCTGGAACTGCTCGACCAGATCCGGCAGGCACATTATGAGACTGTCTGTATTTTCCTGACGGCCTACGCCAAATTTGAATACATTTCCCGCGCCATGAAACTTTCCAGCAGCGACTATCTGCTGAAACCAGTCGATGATTCCGCCCTTTCGGAAGCGCTGAATAAAGCATGCGCCCAGTGTGAGAAGCAGCAGAAAGACCGTGTCAACACGCTCCATGCCAACTACTGGAAAGAGAGCGAGCTGCCGCTTGCAGAACAGTTTTTCCTTGATCTGTTAAACGGCAGTACATCTTCTGCTCCCTCGGAGGTAGTAGAAGAAATCCGTTTCCGCCGCCTTGACATGGAACTCATTCATCAGCCGTTCTGCCCGCTTCTGATCCAGACCGGACAGACCAGTTCCTTTGCCCCGTCCGACAACCGTACCCTGTATGAGTTCGCCCTGAAAAATATCGCACGGGAATACTTTTTTCAGGAGGGAGAACTTCCTCTTACGATCCGTGCCCTGGATGGATTTTATCTGCTGCTCCTCCCGGCTTCCACGCATCCGCGCGACGCTGTGACCGCCCGATGCCGCCAGGCGCTGACGGATTTTGTAACACATTTCCCGTTCTCCATCAACTTTTTTATTTATCGGAATGTCTGTCTGCCCGAAGATCTGCAAAAGGCTTTTCTTTCCATGAAAACTTTCGCCGGAAAGAATGTCACCTACGAAAACCATGTTTTTGATCTCGCCCAGGAGGCAGATGCACCTGTACAGACACCAACTCAGCCAATCCCGTCAGAGCGCTGGTCCGATCTTCTGGCCGCAGGAAAAACAGAACAGCTTCAGATCGAAGTCTTTGCTTTTCTGAACCAGATGAAGAACTCCGGCACCGCCACACGTGAATTTCTGACTGGTTTTTATTATCAGTTTCTGCAGCTTCTGTTTCGGCAGATGGATCATCAGAATGCAGAAAATGAAACTTACCGCCGCCAGATTACCGTTGCCTCCCCGGAGCAATCATTTGCCTCGTTTGGTGCTTTAAAAGACTGGATCTCCTCCAGTCTTCTGCTGTTCGCGCAGAGCCGCCAGGCGGCCGCTTCTCAGGATACGGCGGTGGCTATCGTCAAAGCGTATATCGAATCGCATCTTTCCGATGAACTGGACCGCGATACCCTCGCTTCCATGGTCTATCTGAATGCCGATTACCTGTCCCATCTCTTCAAAAAAGATACGGGCAGCTCGCTCATCAACTACATCATTGACCGGCGCATCGCCCACTCCAAAGAACTGCTGGCAAAGGGTGAGATGAGTATCCGCGATATCGCAATCACCTGCGGCTTCCAGAATATTTCTTACTTCTCCCGTCAGTTCAAAAAATCGACGGGCATGACGCCGCGGCAGTTTAAAAAATAATTATTTCGCGCATTTCAAAAAGAAATCCGGCCTCCCTTTTCCATATCAGGAGGCCGGATTTTGCTTTAAGTTTTCTTTTTCAGAATCAGCCCTTAACACCGCCAAGGGTAATACCTTTTACGAAGTTCTTCTGAATGAACGGATAGATGATGATGATCGGCAGAATGCCAAGTGTTGCCATCGCCATACGAACCGTTCCGGAAGGGATCGTGGAAAGACCTTCGCCTGCCTGCGCCATGTTGTTGGCGTTCTGGGTCAGTGCCTGAATATTCTGCATCAGACGGTTCAGCAGGTTCTGGATACTGTAGAGATCCGTTCTCTTTGTCAGGTAAATGTATCCGTTGTTCCAGTCATTCCAGTAAGCGATGCCGGAGAACATGGCAACGGTGGTGATGATCGGTTTGGACAGCGGAATCGCAATTTTCCACATGGTCTGGAATTCGTTTGCTCCGTCAATGTAAGCTGCCTCGAGAATCTCATCCGGTACACCGGTAACAAAGTAGCTCTTCATCAGAAGAACGTTGAATGCGTTCATCATCAGGGACGGTACCAGAAGTCCGAAGAAGGTATCCTTTACGTGGAAGATGGTCGTATAGTTGATGTAGGTCGGCACAAGACCGCCATTGAACAGCATCGTAAAGAATACGAGGAATGTCAGAACATTTCGTCCCGGCAGACCTTTTTTCGAAAGTCCGTATGCCAGACAGGTTGTAAGTGCAAGGCTGCATACAACGCCGGTTGCTGTCAGAATGAAAGACATGCCGTAGGCTTTCAGCACCATGGAACTGCTGGATGTGAATACCCACTCATATGCGTATGTACTCCATTTTTCCGGCAGGAAAGAATATCCATTCTGCAGAAGTGTTGCATTATCGGTCAGTGAAGAAATAACCATCAGCAGAATCGGAATGATCGCGAGCAGTGTCAGGATTGTCATAACCAGATGACCAAAAAAATTATAAATTTTATCTTCTCTTGTTTTCATACCGTTCCTCCTAGATCAGCGCACTGTCTTTATCAATCTTACGTACCAGCAGGTTTGCGCCAAGTACCAGAATAAATCCCACAATCGACTGGTAAACACCGGCTGCTGCGGACATCGAAACATTGCCCATCTGAAGCAGTCCGCGGTATACGTAAGTATCGATCGTGTTTGTTGTCGAATACAGAGCTCCCTGGTTCATCGGTACCTGATAGAACAGGCCGAAGTCAGAATAGAAAATTCTTCCGATTGCCATCATGGTCAGCATGATGATGGTCGGACGAAGAAGCGGCAGAGTGATGTATTTGATCTGCTGCCATCTCGTTGCACCGTCGATCTTGGCTGACTCGTAGAAGGATTTATCAAAACCCATCAGGGTTGCCAGATATACGATACAGTTGTAGCCGACCGACTTCCATGCACTGACGAAAATCAGAATGAACGGCCAGTATTTCGGCTCAGAATACCAGGAAACCGGATCTTTTCCCAGTGCCTTTAAGATCGTGTTGTTCACGAATCCGTTTTCTACACTGAAGAAAGCGAAAACCAGGTATCCGATGATAACGGTGGAAAGAAGGTTCGGAAGAAGAATAGCGCTCTGATAAACTTTTTTCCGTTTTCCTTCCAGTTCACTTAAGATAATAGCTACTGCGATGGCCAATGTTGTGTTGATCACGATGAAAGCCACGTTGTAAAGAATCGTATTTCGTGTGATAACAAAAGCATCGCTTGTTGTAAACAGATATTCAAAGTTTTTCAGTCCTACCCATGGACTTCCATAGATGCCTTTTCCGGCGTTATACTGTTTGAATGCAATTACAAGGCCCGGCAGAGGCATGTAAT
>CAVBNJ010000162.1:0-6405 GCA_963596755.1 bacterium | reverse complement strand
ATCGGTTCTGCAGGTGTATCTGCGGTACCTATGGCAGCCCGTGTATCCCAGAAGGTCGGTGCTGAGGCAGATCCGACCAACTTCCTGCTGATGCACGCAATGGGACCGAACGTAGCCGGAGTTATCGGTACGGCAGTAGCAGCCGGTACCTTCATGGCGATCTTTGGTGTATAATTTCTTACGACAAACGAAAGTGATAAACACTTATTAGGAGGATAGAAATGGCAGTAGAAAAGAAACCTGTCAAGATTATGGAAACTGTTCTGCGTGACGCACATCAGTCCCTGATCGCGACCAGAATGACAACAGAACAGATGCTTCCGATCATTGATAAAATGGATAAAGTCGGATATCACGCAGTAGAGTGCTGGGGAGGCGCAACTTTCGATGCTTCCTTACGTTTCCTGCATGAAGATCCATGGATGAGACTGAGAAAACTTCGTGACGGATTCAAAAACACAAAACTGCAGATGCTGTTCCGTGGACAGAATATCCTGGGATATCGTCCGTACGCAGATGACGTAGTAGAGTATTTCGTACAGAAATCCATCGCAAACGGAATCGATATCATCCGTATCTTTGACTGTATGAACGATCTGCGCAACCTGCAGACCGCTGTCAGCGCAGCAAACAAAGAAAAAGGCCACGCACAGGTAGCACTTTCCTATACTTTAGGAGATGCTTACACCCTGGATTACTGGACCACCATGGCAAAGAGAATCGAAGAGATGGGTGCAGATTCGATCTGTATCAAAGATATGGCTGGCCTGCTCGTTCCGTACAAGGCAACTGAGCTGGTAACCGCTCTGAAAGAAGCAACCGATCTTCCGATCCAGCTGCACACCCACTATACTTCCGGTGTTGCATCCATGACTTACCTGAAAGCAGTAGAGGCTGGTGTTGACATCATCGATACCGCAATGTCTCCATTCGCTATGGGTACTTCACAGCCGGCAACTGAGGTTATGGTAGAGACCTTCAAAGGCACTCCATACGATACCGGTCTGGATCAGAACAAACTGGCTGAGATCGCAGATTACTTCCGTCCGATGAGAGACGAAGCTCTCGATACCGGACTCCTGAATCCGAAGAACCTTGGCGTAAACATCAAGACTCTTCTGTATCAGGTACCGGGCGGTATGCTCTCCAACCTGACAAGCCAGTTAAAAGAGCAGCACGCAGAGGACAAATACTACGATGTACTCGAAGAAGTACCGCGCGTAAGAAAAGACCTCGGCGAGTGCCCGCTGGTTACTCCGTCTTCTCAGATCGTTGGTACCCAGGCGGTATTCAACGTCCTGATGGGCGAGCGTTACAAGATGGTAACGAAAGAGACAAAAGACGTTCTTGCCGGAAAATACGGTGCAACTGTAAAACCGTTCAATCCGGAAGTACAGAAGAAATGCATCGGCGATACCGAGCCGATCACCTGCCGCTACGCAGACCTGCTTGAGCCGGAACTTCCGAAACTGGAGAAAGAGATCGAGCAGTGGAAACAGCAGGATGAGGACGTATTAACTTACGCTCTGTTCCCGCAGGTAGCTGTAGACTTCTTCAAATACCGTGAAGCACAGCAGACAAAAGTAGATCCGGCAGCCGCTGACAAAAAAGACGGCGCATATCCGGTCTAAATAAGGTCTGAAGTAAAAGAACAAGCCGGTGTTCCGCACTCTCTAGTGAAAGGAGAGGCGGAACACCGGTTTTTTCATGCCTTTTCAGCCATTGCGTCAATAATTTATTCGTGTTATAATGCAAAACGAAAAACAAATCAGGAAGAAAGAAAACACCATGAAAAAAGAAAAAGAACAGTCTTCTTCGGAGGAACAGAAGGCGGCAAACGAGAACCTTCTCATTCGCCTGAATCAGAATTACGGAAAATTGAGCAAAGGACAGAAGAGGCTGGCGGATTTTATCACAGCGCACTATGATCAGGCCGTGTTTATGACAGCAGCCAAGCTGGGAAAACAGGTGGATGTCAGCGAATCGACGACGGTGCGCTTTGCCATGCAGCTCGGTTATGCCGGTTATCCGGAATTCCAGCGGGCACTCGAAGAGATGGTGATGAACCGTCTGAACTCCGTACAGCGGATGCAGTTTACATACGGCCGTGTACCGCAGGGCGAAATCCTGGAAACGGTGCTGCAGTCCGATATTGAAAAAATAAAGATGACGCTCGAGGAGGTGGACCGCGGTGCGTTCGAGCGGGCCGCTGATACGATTCTTGCAGCGCGGACGATCTATATCGTCGGAATCCGGAGCTGTGCGCCGCTTGCAAGCTTTCTGGCATTCTATCTGCACATGATCTTTCCGGATGTGCGCCAGGTCCAGACGAACAGCGCCAGTGAGATCTTCGAGCAGATGATCCGCATCACGGAGGATGATGTGGTGATCGGCATCAGTTTCCCGCGGTATTCCATGCGTACGATGAAAGCACTTGAATTTGCGCACAGCCGCAAAGCAAAAGTGATCACGCTTACCGACAGTGTTCACTCGCCGATGAATGTCTATGCATCGTGTACGCTGATCGCAAAGAGCGATATGGCCTCGATCGTCGATTCTCTTGTGGCCCCTTTGAGTGTCATCAATGCGCTTGTCGTTGCGCTCTGCATGAAGCGCCAGGAGGATGTGAAAAAGACGCTCGAGAGCATGGAAAAACTCTGGGATGAGTACCAAGTGTACAGCAACGACGAAATCAACGGAAAGGACACCTCCCTCCGCGTGGACGGAAAGAAAACGGTCCTGCCGGTAAAGGAGAAAGCATGAGAAAAACAGCAGTAATCGGCGGAGGCGCCGCCGGAATGATGACCGCTATTTTTGCCGCGTGTGAAAAGACGGAGGTTCATCTTTACGAAAAAAATGAAAAACTGGGGAAAAAGCTGTTTATCACCGGAAAAGGCCGCTGCAATGTGACGAATGACTGTACGACAGAAGAATTCTTCACAAATGTGGTGACGAATCCGAAGTTTTTATACAGCTCTGCCTACAGCTTTGACAGCACGCAGGTGCAGGAGTTTTTTGAGAATGCAGGTGTCCGTTTGAAAGTAGAGCGCGGAAACCGTGTGTTCCCGGAATCGGATCATTCCTCGGATATTATCCGCGCGCTGGAAACGGAACTGAAACGAAACGGCGTTCAGGTACACAAAAATACAAAAGTGAAAGAACTTCTTCTGGAGGAGGACCGGGTGAAGGGAATCCGGCTCGAGAATGGAAAAGAACTGCTTTATGACGATGTTGTTGTTGCAACAGGCGGCATGTCATACGAGACAACCGGTTCCGACGGAGACGGATACCGTTTTGCAAAAGAAGCAGGGCTTGCCGTGACAGCACTTCGGCCGGCACTCGTTCCGCTGGAGACAGAGGAAGCATATATCCGTGAACTGCAGGGACTTTCCTTAAAGAATGTGTCCATGACCATCAAAAACGGGAAAAAGGTATTGTTTGACGGATTTGGTGAGATGCTGTTTACACACTTTGGCATTTCCGGCCCGCTGGGTCTTTCCGCAAGCTCCTATATCGGAAAGGCACTGGAACAGCAGCCGCTGAAAGGTTATCTGAACCTGAAGCCGGCGCTTTCCGAGGAACAGCTCGATGCGCGGATCCTGCGGGAATTTGAGGAAAACCGGAACAAACAGTTCCGAAATGTGATCAACAGTCTGTTTCCGGCAAAACTCCTTCCGGTGATGTTGGAACTTGGCGGAATCGATCCGTACAAACAGGTCAATGCCGTATCGAAAGCAGAACGCCAGCACTTTGAGGAGCTGATCACGCACTTCCCGTTCACGGTAACCGGAACGAGAGGGTTCCGTGAAGCGATTATCACACAGGGCGGTGTTTCGGTTAAGGAAATCCGGCCGGGCACAATGGAAGCCAAGAAAAAAGAAGGTCTTTACTTCGTCGGCGAAGTGCTCGATCTCGATGCGCTGACCGGCGGCTTCAACCTGCAGATTGCCTGGGCGAGCGCCCATGCGGCGGCAGAAGAAATCCGCACAAAGGCAGAGCAGGAATAAGAGAAAGAATGGCTAACAGATTTGAGGAGGAATAAAAGAAGATGAGTTTTAATCTTGCAATTGACGGACCGGCAGGTGCCGGAAAAAGTACGATCGCAAAGCGCGTGGCAAAGGAACTTTCGTTTGTCTACGTGGATACCGGAGCGATGTACCGCGCGATGGGCATTTACTTTTCCGATCTTGGCATTGCGCCGGAAGAACAGGAAAAAATTGAGGCAGCCTGCAAAGATGTAAAAATTTCCATCTCCTACGAGAACGGGGAGCAGCAGGTTTACTTAAACGGCGTGAATGTCACCGGAAGACTGCGCACCGAGGAGGCCGGAAAGATGGCATCCGCGACAAGCGCTTATCTGGAAGTGCGGAAGAAACTGGTTGAGCTGCAGCAGGAGATGGCCGAGAACACCGATCTTGTGATGGACGGCCGCGACATCGGAACCGCTGTTCTGCCGAATGCACCGCTGAAAGTATACCTGACAGCAAGCGCGCATGTCCGTGCCCTGCGCCGCTGGAAAGAGCTGACCGAAAAGGGACAGACAGCCAATCTCGATAAGATCGAAGAGGATATCAATGCGCGCGATTACCAGGACATGCACAGAGAGCATTCCCCGCTGGTACAGGCCAAAGACGCTGTTCTGGTTGACAGCTCCGACATGACAATCGATGAGGTTGTGGAGAAAATCTTAAATCTGGCCCGCGAACGCATGTAACCGCGGTCAAAGAGGAGACAAAGCTGATGGAAGTAACCGTTGCAAAAAGTGCAGGCTTCTGCTTCGGTGTCAAACGGGCGGTGGATACGGTATACCGCGAGATTGAGCACGGCGAAAAGCCGGTCTACACATACGGCCCGATCATTCACAACGAACAGGTTGTGGAGGATCTCGAGAGCCGCGGCGTGCAGGTGATCCATTCCGAAGAAGAACTGGAAAATCTTTCCGGCGGAACTGTTGTGATCCGGTCGCATGGGGTATCGCGCGATGTCTGCGAAAAAATTGAAGCGCACGGCATGAAGATCGTGGACGCGACGTGTCCGTTCGTTAAGAAGATTCACCGGATCGTGGACGAGGAGGGCAGAAAAGGCCGCCATGTCGTGATCATCGGAAGTGCAGACCATCCGGAGGTGCAGGGTATCATGGGATGGGCGAGCGGACCCGTTACCGTGATCCATACCGCCGAAGAAGCTGAAAACTTTGTGCCCGAAAACGGCAAACCAATATCTATCGTGGCACAGACGACATTTAATTACAACAAATTTAAAGATTTAGTTGAAATTTTTTTGAAAAAGAGTTATGATAGTAATGTTTTAAAGACTATCTGCAACGCTACCGAGGAAAGACAGACGGAAGCGAGAGCAATTGCCAGGAAGGTTGATGCCATGTTTGTCGTGGGAGGCAGACATAGTTCAAACACGCAAAAGCTGTATGAGATATGTAAAGAAGAATGTAAAAATACTTACTTTATAGAGACACTCGTTGATTTGGAATCTAAGCCTTTTCAATCATTTGGTCGCGTAGGTATTACAGCTGGGGCATCCACCCCGAATAAAATAATTGAGGAGGTTCAAAAAATGTCAGAAATGAGTTTTGAACAAATGCTTGATGAATCATTTAAAACTATCAGAAACGGAGAAGTCGTTGAGGGTACTGTAATCGATGTCAAAGACGATCAGATTATCCTGAATATCGGATACAAAGCCGATGGTATTCTTACCAAAAACGAATATTCCAACGATTCTTCCATCGATCTTCACACTGTTGCACAGCCAGGTGACAAAATGGAAGTTAAAGTTCTGAAAGTAAATGATGGAGAGGGACAGGTCCTTCTTACTTACAAGAGACTTGCTGCTGAGAAAGGCAACAAGAGACTCGAGGAAGCATTCGAGAATCATGAAGTTCTGAAAGCAAAAGTAACACAGGTACTGAACG
Source organism: bacterium (assembly GCA_963596755.1). GTDB lineage: Bacteria > Bacillota > Clostridia > Lachnospirales > Lachnospiraceae > Fusicatenibacter. The sequence continues at coordinate 476 of CAVBNJ010000162.1, read as the reverse complement.
GAGGATTATCCGTAGTTGTTGAGGAGACCAGAGTATTTATTCCGGCCAGCCTTGTATCTGATGTATATGAAAAAGATCTGTCCAAATATGCAGATCAGGAAATCGAATTCGTTATTACCGAGTTCAACCCGAGAAGAAGACGTATCATCGGTGACCGCAAACAGCTCATCGTTGCTGAGAAGAAGAAACTGCAGGAAGAACTGTTCGCACGCATCGCAGTTGGTGATGTTGTAGAAGGAACCGTTAAGAATGTTACCGATTTCGGCGCATTCATCGATCTGGGCGGAGCTGACGGACTGCTTCACATCTCTGAGATGTCCTGGGGCCGTGTAGAGAACCCGAAAAAAGTATTCAAAGTTGGTGAGACTGTAAAAGTTCTGATCAAAGACATCAACGGCGACAAGATCGCTCTTTCCTTAAAATTCCCGGAAGAGAATCCGTGGCTGAATGCTGCTGACAAATACGCTGTAGGCAAC
>CAVBNJ010000161.1:0-6434 GCA_963596755.1 bacterium | reverse complement strand
CTGCGATGGTGGTATCCTCGGTCTCGCCGGAACGATGGGATGCGATTGCCGTGTAGCCTGCTTTATGAGCCATCTTGATTGCCTCAAGTGTCTCAGATACAGAACCGATCTGGTTCAGTTTGATCAGAATGGAGTTTCCGCAGCCAAGGGAGATACCTTTTGCCAGACGCTCGGTGTTGGTTACGAACAGGTCGTCGCCGACAAGCTGTACTTTGTCGCCAAGCTCTGCGGTCAGTTCTTTCCATCCATCCCAGTCTTCTTCATCCAGCGCATCCTCGATGGAGATGATCGGGTATTTCTCTACCAGGCCTTTCCAGTGAGCGATCAGCTCTTTGGAAGTAAATACAGTGCCGGCTTTCGGCAGTTTGTACTCGCCTTTTGTGCCTGTCTTCCACTCGGAGGAAGCAGCGTCCATAGCGATCTTGAAGTCTTTGCCCGGCTCATAGCCTGCTTTTTTCACTGCCTCAAGAATGGTCTCGATAGCTTCTTCATCGGATTTCAGCGCCGGTGCAAAACCGCCCTCATCTCCAACAGATGTTGCCAGTCCGCGCTCTTTTAAGATAGCAGCCAGTGCATGGAAGACTTCTGCGCACCATCTTAAGCACTCTTTGAAAGAAGATGCTCCAACCGGCATGATCATGAACTCCTGTACATCCAAGCCGGAAGAAAGTGCGTGGCATCCGCCGTTGATGATGTTCATCATCGGAACCGGCAGACGGTTTCCGGAAACGCCGCCGAAGAAGCGGTACAGCGGAATCTCAAGTGCGTTTGCTGCTGCTCTTGCACATGCAATGGATACAGCCAGGATCGCATTTGCACCCAGGCGGGATTTATCTTTTGTTCCGTCTGCATCGATCATCGCTTTATCTACCGCATAAGTGTCGGATGCATCCATACCTTTTAAGGTATCGTTAATGACGGTGTTGATATTTTCTACTGCTTTCTGCACACCTTTTCCAAGGTATCTTGCTTTATCTCCATCTCGTAATTCCAAGGCCTCAAACTCACCGGTAGATGCGCCGCTTGGTGCCATGCCGCGTCCTACAACGCCTCCTGCAAGAACAACCTCAGCTTCTACGGTTGGATTTCCTCTGGAATCCAGAATTTCTCTTCCTTTTACTTCCTCAATTTTCAGGCTCTTCACTTTTCGTGTGCTCCTTTCTCGTTTGTTTCTGGAGTTTCCCGCCTGCGAAGTGTCCAGGATCCGCAGACGGGAGATAACAATGATTTATTCACTTTGGTTAGCCTTTACTAACTATGATTCATTATAACTAATTTTCTAAAAATTGCAAGTAGGTAAACTGATACTTTTTCTCAGAAAGGCAAAAATTTTTCCTGTTGTTTCACAAAACAGCATAAAAAAATACAGGATGAATTTCCGGTTTGCACCGTTCCTTCATCCTGCCTCTCTTCTATTTTCCTTCTTTAAATGCCTCTTCCAGCGTATGCCATCCAAGCACCGCACATTTCACCCGCGCCGGCATGTGCGAGATATCTTTTAATGCACCTGCCTCCTCGAGCTCGTCGATCTCTTCTTCGGATGCCTCGCCTTTGATCATGCGCAGAAACAGATTTCCAAGGCGCAGCGCCTCATCCTTCGTCTTTCCGATGATCATGCCGAGCATAATATCCGCCGATGCCTGTGAAATCGCACAGCCGTCTCCCACGAACGCACCGTCCGTGATCACATCGCCGTCGACCTTCAGCTTCAGCCAGATATCATCGCCGCAGCTCGGGTTTACGCCTTCCAGTACGATGTCCGCATCCGGCAGATCATGCTTAAATTCCGGCCGCAGATTGTGCTCCGTCAAAATTTCGTTATAAAATCCTCTACTCTCCATAGCCCATTCTCCTTCTGATTGTGGATACACTTTCGATCAGTGCATCAATCTCTTCCGGTGTATTATAAAACATCATGCTGGCTCTTGTCGAGCTTCGGACGCCAAGATATTCCAGCAGCGGCTGTGCACAGTGGTGGCCTGCGCGCACATCGATGCCGTCCGAAGAAAGAATTTCGCTTACATCATGCGGATGAACCCCATCGATCGTAAACGAAACGATGCCCGTATGATTGGCCGGATCTTTCGAGCCGAGGATATGAACGTACGGCAGCGCACCGAGTCCTTCCATGGCGCGTCTCGTCAGTTCCAGTTCTTTTTTCTGTACATAGTCAAATCCCTTTTCCTGCAGATACCGGATGGCAGCAGCCAGACCGACCGCACCGGCTGCATTTACCGTTCCCGCTTCAAACTTCTGCGGAACCGGTGCAAAGACAGCTCCGTCGCGGTGGACGGAATCGATCATCTCGCCTCCCGTCAGAAACGGCGGCATTTTTTCCAGTAATTCCCGTTTTCCGTACAGACAGCCGATTCCCATCGGCCCCATCAGCTTGTGACCGGAAAATGCGAGGAAATCCGCATCCAGCGCCTGTACGTCAACCGGCATATGCGGAACGCTCTGTGCGCCGTCCACAACAACAACGGCTCCCACGCGGTGTGCCATCTCGGTGATTTTCCGGATCGGGTTCACGCAGCCGAGAACATTCGATACTTGAGCTACAGCCACAAGACGTGTCCTTTCGTTAATGCCCTTCTGGAGCTCCTCATCGGTCAGCTCGCCCTCGCTGGTACATTCCATATAATGGAGCTTCGCCCCCGTCATACGCGATACCATCTGCCACGGAAGCAGATTGCTGTGATGTTCCATGATTGTTACAGCAATCTCGTCGCCTTCCTTTAAAAAGTTCAGGCCATAGCTGTATGCCACAAGGTTCAAGCTCTCTGTCGTATTCCGGGTGAAAATAATCTCCTCCGGCTCTTTTGCATGGATAAATTCCTGCACCGTTTTCCGCGCTTCCTGATAGCTCTCCGTCGCCTCAAGGCTTAAAGGGTAGAATCCGCGCAGAGGATTTGCATTTTTCTGTTCATAAAATTCCTGCACTGCCGCAAGGACACACGACGGGCGCTGGGCCGTCGCCGCGTTGTCCAGATAGATCGTCTCATTCTGCTGCAGAAGCGGGAAATCTTTTCTGTCGTTATCTGTTGTCACGGTCAAGCACCTCCGCAAGCTGTGTTTTTACTTCCTGTTCGATCGCAGCGTCGCCGATCTTCTGGATTTTTGCTTCCAGCTTCGCCCGCGCCATCGTATTCTCTGCCTGTGTACGATCCATGCCGCGCGCGCCGAAGTAAAACAGCGTCTCTTCATCGAGCTCTCCGATTGCCGCGCCGTGGCTTCCCTGTACGTTTTCCTCTGCACAGAGAATGACAGGAATCGTCTTGTTGACGACGTCATCGCCGAGCAGAAGCACCTGCTCCGTCTCTGCTCCGACAGAATCTGCCGAGCCGCGCACAAAGTCGATCGTACCGCGGAATACCTTTTCTGCCGCATCCATCAGCGTTCCGTCTGCCTGAATCGTGCTCTCCGTCACTTTTCCGAAATGGCGCACATTCAGGTTGACGTCAAATTTCTGCTGATTCTGCAGAAGATAGCCGATTTCTGCCTGTAAGGATGCATGATCCTTCTGCAGTTCGGTCCAGATACCGTCATACACATCGCCTTTTCCGACAATGACCTGCAGAAGATCCAGTGCACCATTTTCCTCACAGATGCATCCGACATCATTTAAAAGCTCCTGTCCTTCGCCGCGCATCATCACCTGCACCAGGCGGATCCGGCTGTCTTTTTTCGCATAGAGTTCCGTCCGCACTGCAAGCTGTCCTTCCGCGTCCGCCGGCTCAAACACCTCAAAAACGGTAAGGGAAGCACCTTTCTCCGCCGCTGCGCAGATTTTTCCGGATGCAGCCGTTGTTTTTCCCTGAGAAACCGCAAGTTTGATCTGCTTTGTCTCACCTGTTTTCGCTGCGCCGCACCATGTTTTCGTCTGTTCCGGCGTAAAGAGAACGTCTGTCTCTTTACCGGCTCCGGTGTTCATATTCTCCGGGAAATCCGGCATTATGCTGTCATCGGACGGCTCCTCTGTGCGGAATTCACACGGCGCGCCCGCCGCCCATTTTACTTTTGTATCGTTTAATCCCAGCCAGTACCATGTTTTCGATGGAAGCTGGTTGATTTTCATGCTGTTCTGTTCTTCCATGTGTACGGCCTCCTTATCCAATGCTGCCCTTCATCTCGAGGCGGATCAGATTATTCATCTCCACCGCGTACTCCAGCGGCAGTTCTTTTGAAACATCATCCGCGAATCCGCTGACGATGCACGCTCTTGCATCCTCTTCGGTCATGCCGCGCGACATCAGGTAAAAGACTGCCTCATCGCTGATGCTTCCGATCTGTGCCTCGTGTCCGATGTTTGCATCCTTTGTGCGGATATCCATCGCCGGAATCGTATCCGACCGTGAGATATCATCGAGCATCAGAGACTGGCAGGAAACTGCTGATTTCGTGTTCTTTGCCGCTTTTGTTACAGAAACCGAAGAACGGAAGGTACTGATGCCGCCGTCTTTCGAGATTGATTTCGTGTTAATATAAGAGCTCGTATCCGGCGCACTGTGGACGACCTTCGCTCCAGTATCGAGGTTCTGGCCCTTTCCGGCAAACGTGATGCCGGTGAACTCCATTTTTGCACCTCTTCCCTTCAGCACGCTCATCGGATACAGGTAGGAAACATGGGAACCGAATGAGCCGGAAACCCACTCGATCTTTCCGCCCTCCTCGACCTGTGCGCGCTTCGTATTCAGATTGTACATATTTTTCGACCAGTTTTCAATCGTAGAATAACGGAGTCTTGCATTCTTTCCGACAAACAGCTCCACGCATCCGGCATGAAGGTTTGCCACATTGTATTTCGGTGCGGAACAGCCCTCGATAAAGTGAAGGTCGGCATCCTCATCGACAATAATCAGCGTATGCTCAAACTGGCCTGCGCCCGGTGCATTCAGACGGAAATACGACTGCAGCGGGATTTCCACGGAAACACCCTTCGGCACATAGACAAACGAACCGCCGGACCAGACCGCGCCGTGCAGTGCGGCAAATTTATGATCGGTCGGTTTTACAAGTTTCATAAAGTGTTTCCGCACCATATCGGCGTATTCCCCGTGCAGCGCACTCTCCATATCGGTATAGACAACGCCCTGTGCCGCTACTTCCGCGCGGACATTGTGGTAGACGAGCTCGGAGTCATACTGCGCCCCCACACCGGCGAGTGATTTCCGCTCTGCCTGCGGAATGCCGAGACGTTCAAACGTATTTTTAATGTCATCCGGCACATCGGACCATTTTGCTTTCATTTTCGTATTCGGGCGGACATATGTCACGATGTCGTCCATGTTCAGTCCCTCAATCGACGGACCCCAGTCCGGGATCGGCATCTGATTGTAAATCTGCAGAGAACGCAGGCGGAAGAGCTGCATCCAGGCAGGATCTTTTTTCTCGTCTGAAATTTTCTGTACGATTTCCGGCGTCAGGCCGGCTTTTACTTTATAAGCATCTTTTTCATCGTCTTTGAAATCATAGATGCTTCTGTCAATATCAGCAACATAGCTTTTTTCTTTCACAGCGCTTACTTCCTTTCTCGTGACTTCAGTTCTCGTACTTTCCAAAGCCTTCCCGGTTGATCTCCTCAACCAGAGATGCACCGCCGGTTTTCACGATTTTTCCTTCCACCATGATATGGGTCTGGTCAACCGGCAGAGATTCCAGAATCTTTGTGCTGTGGGTAATAATCAGAAGACTTCCTTTGCATTTCTTGCGGTATGCTTCGATACCGGCAGAAACGGTGCGGACGGCATCAACGTCGAGTCCGGAATCTGTCTCGTCAAGAATGGCAAGAGACGGCTCGAGCATCAGAAGCTGCAGAATTTCTGCTTTCTTTTTCTCACCGCCGGAAAATCCGACATTCAGGTCACGGTCCGCATACGACGGATCCATCTGCAGAACCTCCATTGCTTTTTCGAGTTCTTTTCGGAATTCAAAAAGGCGCATCCGCTTGCCGGTCTTTAATTCAACGGCACTGCGGATAAAGGAGCTTAATGACAGTCCCGGTACTTCCAGTGGGCTCTGGAAGGATAAAAACATGCCGTCCTTTGCCCTCTTATCTACCGGCTCTTCATTGATCTGTTTGCCCTGAAACCAGATCTCGCCGCCTGTCAGCTGATATCTTGGATTTCCCATTAACGCATAGCCCAAAGTGGACTTGCCGGCGCCATTTGGCCCCATTAATACATGGGTCTCTCCTTTTCCGATCTTTAAATCTACTCCATGAAGGATCTCTTTATCTTCTACATTTACAAATAACTGTTTTACATCCAGTAATTCCTTTGCCATGATCGTACTTCCTTTCTCATTTTACAAGCTTTTATAAACCTACTTCCAGAATTGGTTTATTTAGCACATTCATAATAGTATTATAAACCTAGTTTGTCAATAGGTATTATTTTTCATATCAGCTTGCTAAGTATATGCGTTCTGGTGTATAC
>CAVBNJ010000160.1:0-6452 GCA_963596755.1 bacterium | reverse complement strand
CTCATGATGTCTCTTAACCAGTCACCTGCGGTGATTCCGCGGAATCCCATCTTGTAGGTGTTCTCAGCAAACTCATACTCGGATCCGTGTGCATAGAAATGCGGCTCAAAATCCTGTACAAAATAGAACTTCGAGATCGTATTCTGGAATTTTCTTACGTAGTAAGCGGTGGTCCAGGAAGTTGCAACGGTTGCATGGGCAAACTTCATCTGGGATACGTCACAGTAAACTTCTACTTCCGGCACAAGAAGCGGGAAATACTCTTTCAGGAACTTACGGATAGACGCATTGTCCTGGAAGTTCGGAGACATGTAGAGGTAAACTCTGCTGTGGAAGCCGAGGCGCTCCAGGTTGGAAATAAAACGGAAAATAGTGGTATGACCGCCGGAACCAGGTCCCATTTCCGGAACAACCCAGTTGAGGATCTTTTTCTCGTCGTTTTTATGTTTCTCATACTCTTTTTTGTTGAACGGGATCGGATCGTTGTCCACTACAAAGCTGTAAAATCCGATGACGTTGTTCTTCGGCGGTACAGCCGGCTCGTCGCCCTGTTTTGCACGCTCGATCGTTTCTTTTAATCCATGGTTTTTCAGATACCGGAGTGTACGGTATGCTACATTTGGTTTTTTCACGTTTCTTTTTCCTTTCTTCTATGCATGTCTCTGATCGTACTGCTGCGAAATATGACGATCCAGGAACTGTTGTTTCCGTTTGGAATACAGATGATATTTTCCGCCGAGGTAGCCGCCAAAGAAGCGGTCAAAGTTACGGAACAGGGAATAAAACGCCCAGTGAATCTTCTCTTTTTTGCTGAGCGGCTGCTGACGGATATACACACAGTCTCCGCGCACCTGACGGTACAGCATGCCAGGAAGCTGTGTCCATTTCTGTGCAATCATATACTGATGGACTTCATACAGTCCCTTCTGCTCATCGTAATACCGTTTGAAATACGTACTGAGTTTAAAGTTATGGGAATGGTATACCGGCGCATACGGACAGTATACTTTTTTGAATCCCAGCTCAATCATCTTTCTCGCCCAGATCTGATCCTCGGCAAAGTTGACGTCTTCATACGGATACTTTTCAAAGATATCTCTCCGGATACAGGAGTTGTTGTCGGAGAAGAATGCCAGATAATGGCGGTATCCCTCTTCTCTCTCATACCGCTCCGGATCGTCGAGATGGAAAATCGTGTTGGTCTCTCCAAAGCCTTTGAAGTGGCCGTCCAGATCACGCTTGTCGAGCAGATTGCAGTCCGGATACGGATAATGAATGCCGAATCCTCCCACGATCTCCGGGTCCATCTTCATGGCATCGATGAAATTCTGCAGCCACGTATCGGATGCCGGAAGCGCATCCTGTGTAATAAAGATGATATACGTTCCCGTTCCTTTTGAGGCACCGTAGTTTCTTGTTTTTCCATGTCCGAACTCAGACGGTGCAATCTGAAACAGACGACACGGATATTTCCGGATCACATCGAGCGTTCCGTCCTTGGATCCGGAATCCACACAAATTACTTCATATTCATACTCTGTCTTCTGTTTGAAAACGGCATCCAGTACCTTTTCAAACAGAGGCCCACCATTTTTGGTAGGGATGACAATGGATACATCCATGGTTATTTACTCCTTTTTATCACATGCTGCACTTTATCTGCCATGCGCACAATCTTTCGCTGGCGCATCCGCTCCAGTTCCTCGGAAAGGAACTGTCTTTCTTCTCTGACTTTTTTCAGTTCTTCGCTGATCCGGGCAAGTTCTGCCTCTTTTTCCGCCATTTTCAGCTGAGCTTCGTACTGTTCCCGGTGCATCTCATCCTGCAGATCTTTATTCTGGCGGATATACCGGATAAACTCGGAGGTGACACCATCGCCCTTGTAGTAAATCCGGTAATCAATCCGAACCTGCTCATAGCCCGCGTTCTGGAATTTCAGAACCGGCGTTCCGAGGAAATAGTAATCGTCGATGATCTCCAGCTGCGCATTGTGTGAAAAATGAATCGGCTCTTTCTGTCCGTCGCTGCGGACGCCCTCAAGAGAACGGATTTTCATGACGGCACCTTCCTGCATCAGCTGAAGGCTGAATTCTCCGTTTTCCTCCGCGCCGGCAAGCTTCATGCTCTTCTGCTCATCCAGCCCGAAACAGTCCTCGTAATAAAATTCTTTTTCTTCCGGTGCTGTCTGCGTCAGGATCACCGGATACATCATTTTCTCTTTTTCCCAGAGGGATACCGGATAATTGTGCCTGTGCAGTTTTCCATAAAACGTGGCAAGCGCGTTCGGCTCTCCCTTTCCGGCCGCATATTCCTGAAAGCACTCTTCCATATGGTAATACACCGGAACTTCTTCCATGGAAATGCCGGCGATGCCGTACAGTTCCGCCTGCTCTTCCTCCGAAAGTGCACTCGCAGCTTCCTGCAGGAAAATGCTCCGCGCATAGATAAACGCACCCGGCACGGCAAACGGGAACACCCATTCATAGTCTGCCACCCAGATCTTGTCTCCATCCAGAAGAAGGTTGCCCGGAATCATATCGATATTGGAAAGTTCCGCCGCGGTAAGACCTTCTTTCAGCGCCGGATGACCAAATACCTCGCAGAACGCCTCGGTTTCCGCAAACGGTTTCTGTCCTGCCGCTGACGAGATAATCTGGTACAGCAGCTCATAATCTTTTTTGAGCGATGCAAAATCTTTTTCTTTTCCATGACGGGAAATGCGCGTTTCCAGACTTTCCCCTTCTACAAAGGGAAATGCAAGCGCGCATTTTTCTTCATCCAGTTTGCAGGGGCAGATCTGCACGCCCGAAAAACCGTACAGATGCTCCAGCTTTTTATAGTTTTCGTACATATGCCGGATGTGGAGTTCTCCCTCTTTTTGCAGCGGAAGCTTCCACACACGCCGGATCCCGTCTTCTTCGGTAATCCGGGTCATAATCTGAAATTCGCTCCGGCGTTCTCTTGAAAATTTCGTATACAGAACTTTTCTCATACGTTTACTCCTTTTTCTCCACTTCAATCAAAAAGGAATTGGAAAAAACCGGAAACAGGCCGGATTTCAGGATTCCGTCAAATGCTCTGCCTTCGTCAAAAAGTGTCACCCTGTCAGCATCAAAATTCCGCTGATTTTTTCTCAATTCTCCCGGCTTCGGCAGATATTCATCCGAATAAATGACTGCCGGAAATTTATAGTCCGGATATGGATAATAAAATTTGAAATTCGTAAAACCATTCTCCAGAAGCAGCTGTTCCAGCTCCGGCTTACTGAATGTCTCCACGAAATCGATGCCCGGATAGCCTTCGATGCCGGCAAACTCTTTGCCGATGTGATCTTCCCGGCAGCCCGCAAAGTATTTCAGGCCCAGACGGTTTTCAATCGCAATCAGAATCTTTCCGCCCGGCTTTAACAGACGGTTGATCTTATCCAGATATTCCGGATACGGATTCTCCTTTCCGATATAGCTCTTCGCATACTCCAGTACGCCGATCAGCGTCACATAATCAAAGCGTTCTTCCACTTTTTCTGCAACAACATTGAAGTTTCCAACCATGATCTCAAGATTGGAAGCGTCCTTATTTTTGTAGGCATTGATCGTACTGCGCCGTTTTGACAGGTCGTTTGCCACCACCCGCCTGGTATTTCTGCAGAGTACGCCGGAAATAGCTCCGCAGCCGGCTCCGACTTCAAATACGGAAGCATCTTCTTTCCACTCATACCAGTCCAGAATGTTTTCCCGTTCCGGAGAGAGATGGTAAAAAATCGGCCAGCTTTTTTCCGAGAGGATCACCTTCTGGTAATCCTCTTTCGGTGTCGTTTTGACAATTTCCAGCAGCCGGTCCTCGATGCTGCCGTCGCTGTAGGCGTCCTCGCCGTCATAATAATCCAGGTTCAAAAGAACATTTCCTATTGTTTCTTTCATATAACCCCCGTTGTTTATCCTCCGTATCCTACTCGTAGGTCACGGTAGAGTTCATATCAAAAAATCCTACGGTGTCTTTCATGGAGAAGACCTCCAGGAAGCAGGCATCGTACAGTCTGTGATGAATCACCAGTTCTTCCAGATGGTAGCTGGTGCATCCAAACGACATCAGATACTGTCCGCTCTGCAGCGGCATAATCTGATCAAAGCATACCGTAACGGTCTGTCCGGCTTCTACCACATCTTTTGTGTAATCTTCCAGCGCCGTGTTCGTTCCTGTGATTTCCGTTCCCTTCCGGTCCTTGATCGAAAAGGCAAAAATCGGATGTTCCATCGTCTCATGGAATTTGATTTTCATCTTGATGCGGAATCTCTGGTTCTTGTCAACAGAAGATGTGATCATGCCCTTGTGATCGATAATGGCAAAGTCCACGATCTCAGCAGCCTTGTCGCCGTACTCCACCAGCTGTGCATTCGCGATCAGACGCTCTCTCCAGAGGCCCTTTTTCGGTTTTGCTGCCGGTGCGACAGCTGTATTTGCTTCTGTAGTTTCTTCGTTCTGCTCTTCTGTCTCCTCGGTCTCTTCCTCTTCTTTTGTCTCGTCATCGTACTGGTTGGCAAGAATCTTCTTGTAAACATCGACTGCCTCGGACGATTTTCCGACCATGACCTGTTTTCCTTTGTTGATCAGAAGGCATCGCTCACAGTATTTGATGACGCTTCCCATATCGTGGGAAACGAAGAGAATGGTTTTTCCTGCTTCTTTTAAATCATTGAATTTGCGGTAACACTTGGACTGGAAGAAAATATCTCCGACACTTAAGGCCTCATCGACAATCAGAATATCCGGGTCTACGTTGATCGCAACGGCGAAAGCCAGACGGGCAAACATACCGCTGGAATACGTCTTCACCGGCTGATTGATGAAATCTCCGATCTCAGCAAACGAGATGATGTCATCAAGTTTTGCCTTCATCTCATCCTCGGTATATCCAAGCATCGTTCCGTTCAGGAAGATATTCTCAATACCGGTGTACTCCATGTTGAATCCGGCACCCAGCTCCAGGATGGCGCTGACTCTTCCCTTTAATTCCACGTTTCCGCTCGTCGGGTTCAAAACGCCTGTGACGATCTTTAAAAGCGTGGATTTTCCGGAACCGTTCGTTCCGATAATGCCGACGCACTCGCCCTTATGCACCTCAAGCGAGATGTCCTCCAGGGCAAAATGGTCGGTGTGATAGTTTTTATGTGTCAGCGAAAGGGACTCTTTCAGACGGTCCATCGGCTTTTCAAACAGCTTGTAGACCTTGCTGACGTGATTGATTGAAATTACGGTTTCTGTATTTTCTGTGCTCATTCCATCCTCCTATAATACATCTGAGAAATGAACCCGAAGGCGCTTGAACACTTTGGAACTGATCAGTCCTGCCACCAGCACGAAAGCCCAGAAATAGAGGGTGTGCCACGGATGCTCGAAGAACCAGAGTCCATTCATAAAGCTGTCACGATAACCCTGAACAATGTAATACAGAGGATTCAGCTTCAGAATATGGTCAAACCATCCTGGAATATTCGGAATGGTTGTCTTGTCCCACAGAATCGGGGTTGCCCACATGCCGACATTCAGAATTACGTTGATGATCTGGCCGAAATCACGGAAAAACGGCATAATTGCACAGGTCAGATAGGAAAGCACAACGACCAGCGCGATCAGTGCAAACGCATAATAAACGATCTGAATAATCTGAATCGGCGGAAGTTTTCCCATCAGTGCAAACAGCAAAATTGAAAACGCAATAAAGAACAAGTGTACAAACAGAGAGGAAATAATTTTCACAACCGGAAGCACACTGATCTTGAATACGACTTTTTTTACCAGATAACTGTAATCCAGCAGACAGTTGGATGCACTCGGCAGCGCATCTGAGAAGAAAAACCACGGAATAATACCGGAAACCAGCCAGCAGATATAAGGATATCCTGTGGCTGCCGGCTGCACGCGCAGTCCAAGCTGAAATACGACAAAATAAACGGCAACAGTTACCATCGGCTGAATAAATGCCCAGACAATACCGAAATACGATCCGGCGAATTTATTGCGGAAATCGTTTTTCGACAGTTTCCAGATCAGCTGCCGGCTCTGATAAAGCTCTTTGAATGCATTCATAAATGTTTTTTACTCCTTATTTCTTTAAATCCTTAATTCCGCCCCATTTATGATCTTTTTCCGAAATAATCAGATCCTCTTTTGTCATTCCTTCCGGCATCGGCCACTCTACACCGATCTCCGGATCGTCGAAGTACAGACCGCCTTCATCGTTTGGATGATAGAAATCGGTGCACTTGTAAGCAAACTCTGCATAGTCAGACAGTACGATAAAGCCGTGTGCAAAGTTCTTCGGAATAAAGAACTGTTTTTTGTTCTCTGCAGAAAGCAGCACGCCGAACCATTTTCCGTATGTTTTAGAACCTTCCCGGAGGTCAACGGCGACGTCAAACACTTCTCCGTTTACAACACGCACCAGTTTATCC
>CAVBNJ010000159.1:0-6519 GCA_963596755.1 bacterium | reverse complement strand
TGTTGTTCCTGTGTAGTTTCCAGCTGCTGCTGCTTTTACATCTGCTGCTTTTACACTTAAGGTACCTTCTAAGGTTGTTCCTGTTGTATCTGCAGTTACTGTCTGTGTTCCAAAGCTGTTTGCAAATGCAAGCTCATTTGCTCCGCTTGTCAGTTTGCCGGCTGCCGGAGCTTCTACGGTTAAGGTTCCGTTTAAGTCAGATGCCTCTACCTTTACTCCGTATTTCACGGAAGTATCTTTGTCTGTGCTGAGTGTTCCAAGAGCTGTGCCTGCCGGAACGGTAACGGTGTAGCTTGGCTCGGAAATAACTTCTTCTACGTCAGCTGTAATATCCATGGATTTTTCTTCTGTCGGTTTTTCTTCCTTTCCTGCTGCTGTCAGGTCGGTTACCTTTACCACAAAATCCTGTGTCGCCTTCATAAATACATTCACATAAGCACTTGTCTTAATTCCATCTTCAAAGGAATCTACCGCATCTCTTGGGAGGCTGACGGTAACGGCCTGTGTGGCAAGTTCGTCGCCTGCATTGATGCCGAATAAGGATCCCGTTGTATCGAATGTCTTTTTCGCTTTTGTTTCAATGTCGCTGACACCTGTATATGTTTTATCATCTACCGTCATGGTAACATCTTTCACCGTTCCGTCTGTTCCCTGATCAGAAAAGCTTGGAATCGGATAGGCAACATAGAAGGTTACTTCTGCCGCATCATCCGTCAGCTCGATATCTGCGGTATGAGCAAAAATACTGTCGCACATGCTGTAGTTCGCCGGATTGGTGGCATTGTGGAAATGAATGGTTCCTGTATATGTTCCGTTTTCTGTGGTATTCTCTGCTGCAAACGCTGTTGTGCACATGCCAAGTGCCATCACTGCGGATAATGCCATTGCTGCTATTTTCTTAATTTTCATCGTATTCTTTCCTTTCTTCTTACGTTTTTTATCATCTATCTCCATTTTTTATGATCACAGGTCTCACGCGCGCTAAATCAACCTGCTTTCCAAAAAAATTGATAGCAAATTCATGGGAGCTTTTTACTGTACGATCAGTGTGCAGTTTACATCTGCTCCGTTTTTCGGTGTCAGGTTTTTATCCGCGCTGTACGTTGCATATTTTACCGTCAGCGGATACTCGCCTGCTTCCATCTCATGTTCCAGTGTAATTTCATAAATATGCTGTCCCGGTTTGATCATTTTGGACTGATAAATCACTTCATCCGTATCCGGCAGATAAAAAGAAACCTCAAAATATACCTGATTGTTTTCCGGATTTGTGATATCCACTTTTACATCCTTTGTTCCGGACGGAATCGTAATCGATTCATAGCCTGGAATTTCGATTCCTTCCTGCACGGAGGCTTCCTGCTTTTCACTCTCCGGTTTCTCCTGATCTTCTTCGAATTCCGCCGAATAGCTGGTAACCTTCTCGTCGTTCTGCTTTGCATACCTGGCATATACGGCTGCTCCGGTGACAGCAATCACAATACAAATGACTATGATTTTCCAGTTCTTTTTTAATTTCATTCTGCATTTCTCCATACGTTTTTGTTCGTTTTCTCTAACTCTTTATCGACAAAATATCATATGTTTTCAGCGTATGTCAACATGATTTTTGTTGCTTAAATAACAACTTTTTGACTGTTTTTTTCTCTTTTTTTGTTGTTATTCAGGCAATTTTGAGTGCAAAAATGCCGTTATTGATTACTGTTTCATCAATAACGGCATTTCGCTCTGTTCTTTTTCTCATTTTGTTGCTTAAGACACAAAATTGATTATTTTTCTCATTTTGCCTTTATACCCAGAAATAAAGCACTGCCGTACTCTCCGGCATATGTATCGCTCCCACACTGCTGGTAACCGTAACAACAACCGATCCCATCGTACCAATTCCTGTCCATTTATGAATCCGGCAGGCTTCCATCGGAATTCTTACTCTGTTGTTCTCTATTCTGGCGGTCTCAAGAACTTCATTCTGCGCGAATTTCAGCGTTTCCAGTCTGCCTGTCATCGTCTCACCGCTCGCCCTGGAATGCGCGGTCGCCTCCCGCAGCTTCAGTTCCAGATAACTTGTCCCGTCTTCCTGAACAATCTCTGCTGTTTCCTCAAATCCCCGCATCGCCATGGAATCTCTGCTCTGTCCCGGCTTTTTATTCATCCGATACAGCCGGAATACCACAGGATGTCTTTCACATTTCTGCAGATTGTTCTGGATCTCCTGATCCAGCTGCTGTTCCCTTCTTTTGTAGACCGACTTTTTCCCGGCATGTGCCTGCAGCATCAGTTCCAGCATATGAATATCAATATTTTCCACCATAAGCTCGGCGGTTTCTTCGATCTCTTCCTTTTTTCCGCCGATTTCTTCCAGGTATTTCAGCAGCTTTTGATATAATTCCGTGTACCGGCCCAGCCATTCTTTTCCCTCATCCGTGAATTCCAGTTTTTCCGTCAGAATTCCTTTTTCCACACAGTTCTTAAAATAACGGCTGATCGTTGAGCGGTATACCCCGCAGTGTTCTGCTATGCTTCCCTGTGCACCCCGCTTCTTTTCCATCTGCGAAAGTTCCTGCAGGTACCGGATCTGAAGCATCGTCGGCCGGTTCTGTCGTTTCAGGTGTTCTCCTTTTTCCATCCTTCTTCTCCTCTACCATACATGGACATTCAGTTCCCGATAATCCATCGCCAGCGGTTCCTGTTCAAAACGCGTAACTGCGAGAATCGTTACCGCTTCGGTGATTGGAATTCCCGTATTGGCTGTGTACGTAAAAATATCCGTTGGAAGACGGTACACGCCATTTTCTTCTTTTACCTGGATCCACTCTTCCCCTCTTCGATACCAGAGATAACCGATGGACTCTCCCTTTTTCAGCCGAAGCAGAAAGCAGTTTTTTGCATCCTTGATTTTCAAAAGAACGGAAGGCTCCATTTTTTCATATTCTGCGGCAAGGAATCTCGGATTTCTTCTTTCCGGTTCATACAGTCCGAATGCCATTGGAAATTCTCCGTCCCCGTAAAACGTATAGAGATCCATATCATCATAAACCCGGTCGTATACGTCCCCGTACTGGAGAAAGTTTTCAATTCCCTGCAGCCCTTCCTGGCTGATATAATGTTCCACACGGCACGCATCTTCCTGCGCCCGCTCCTGTCCCATTCCGCTCACCATCTGGAAAAACTGGGTCAGCTTCTCATGCCTTGCAAGGCAGTCCATTCCTTCCAGGATGCCTTTTTCTGTCAGTTCCAGATTTCCATTTTTCCCCGGATCATACAAAAAGCCTTTTTTTACCAGGCTCCGCACCAGCCCCGCTGCCTCATGCCCGGTAATCTCCTGTTCTCTGCCATACTCTTTTGATGTGATCTGTCTGCCCTGCCGCCACAGCCGGTAAACAAATTCCAGAAGATCTTCTTCCTGTTCTCCCCTCGCCTTTGTTCTGTCAATATTTCTGTTTTCTTTCATGAGATCCTCCGTTTACTCTCTCAATTTCGTTTCATCTGTCGTCTGGGTGTCTGTGCAGACTGCGTGGACCGCAAACCGCTCATCGGAATCGACGGCCACACAGGTAGACAGCGTAAGAATTTTATCGGTGGACTGCGGCCTGATTCCTGTTTCAATCAGCGAGTTTTCTGTCATATGCTCAATAAACTCCTGATACTCTTCTCCCGGCTGATAGCCAATTTTGTAGACTTCACCGCCGTCGGGCGCATTCTCATAGGCGAAGATCTGATAGCGGTACGCTGTGGTTTCCGTGTAAATTGTAAAATACGGATTCTCCTGCCAGAAGCCCTCCGTCCGGTATTTCTTCAGATTCCCGAACATCGTTCCATTTTTCATACTGTGACCGTAGATGATGTTATAGTAATCAGAAAAGTCAGCGTTGTTGAGCCCTTCCAGGAAGATACTTCCTGCGATGTGCTCCTTTCCGTAGATATCCGTGCGGACATACTTTTCATTGTCCCCGGAATACAGAACCGGGTAGCTGATGCCAAACTCCTCACTGTCAAAGCGAATCCAGGCAATGATGTCCGGGTTCTGCTTTTTTAATTCATCAAACTCGACTTTCACATCGGTATACCACCAGTCTTTTTTCTTTTCCCGGGTGTCTTCTGCCTCGCTTTTATCCTCTGCGCTGACATACGTCTCCTCCAGCTTCTCATACTCCCGTCTGGACTGCCAGCGGTCAAACTGCGGAACAAGCATTTTCCAGAGTGCTACAGCGATCAGAATCACCGCAAAAATCATCAGAAAGGCTGCACGGAATAAAGTATGTCTTTTCATGTTTCTCTGCCCATCCTCCCTGTTAGTTTTAACGAACTGCTATCTGGCATTATAGGGCGGAAAAGCCGGAAATGTCAATCGTTTTCTTCCTTTTCTCTTGCATTTCCTCCCAAAATTTTCTATAATGCTAGGAGTGAATTTTTTTGACTGGAAAGGAAGACATACAAACGATGAAAAAGATGATCCTCGTAACCTCGCCGCCGGCGTGCGGAAAGACGTACATTTCAAAACAGCTCGCCAAAGAACTGAAACATGTTGTTTACCTCGACAAGGACACCGTGATCCCACTGTCGAACCGTGTTTTCAAAGCAGGCGGGCAGGAAATCAACCGCAGTTCTGATTTCTTTGAGGAGAACATCCGCGATTATGAATATGAAGTAACGGTCAACTTCGGACTCGAAGCACTGGAGTATGATGATATCGTACTGATCAACGCACCGTTCACCCGCGAAGTTCATGATGAGCAGTTCTTAAAAGACTTCTCCAAAAAGCTGGAAGCACACGGTGCAAAACTCGTTGTCATCTGGGTTGTCACAAAGCCGGAGATCTGCCACCAGCGCATGATCGACCGCAACTCCGTGCGCGATACCTGGAAACTGGAGCACTGGGATGAATATGTAAAGACGATCGATTACTCCATCCCGGAAGCATTACAGAAAATGAGCAGCTGTCTCGACCTGATGCTGTTCTACAACTCTTCGGATGAAGAATATAAAAAGTCCATGGAGATGGTTGTAGCACGGCTTGAGGATGAATAATCCGCATAGAAAAAGAGCATATCCGAATTTCTTTTCTGAAATCGGATATGCTCTTTTTTCACTTGCTATGCTGTTTGATAAGCTGCTGCTTATGCTCTTTTTCTTCTGTAAGTAACAACCATTCCTGCTGCAGCTGCAACTGCTACGATAGCTACCCATGTCATGGTGTTTGCTTCGCCGGTTGCCGGGGAAGTTGTGCTTCCTGCGTTTTTAGCTGTGTTGGCATCTACGATGAATGCGAATGGGGAAAGGGAGTTTACAGTAAAGGTAACGGTTCCATTACCTGCTACAGCGTTAACATCTTCCCATGCTCCATTGGTGTAGCGAAGTACAGCTACTTTAGAGTTTTCAGTAACACCAGTAACTTTTACAGTAAGAGTCAGCGGGAAAGTAACATTTGCGCCTTCTGGGATGTACAGGTTACGGATGTCTACCAGTTCCATTCCCTCTTCAAATTTGTCACCCAGTACTGCTTTTGCAATTTCTTCAAATTTCTCTTTGCTCTCTTTGATTTCTGCAACTGCTGCTTTCTCTTCCTCAGTGAAGTGCTGATCAGCTTCTGCCTCGGATACAGTCTCGATTTTGATGTCAACTGCATTTCCGTTTGCATCTGTTGCACTCTCAACTGCTGTTACCACACCGCTCACGCTTGGACTTGGGGCTGCAAATACATTTACTGCCATTCCAACAGTCATCACAGCGGCACAGAGTACTGCTACAAGTTTCTTCATGATTGATCTCCTCCTAACTCGCTTTTCTCAGAGTATTTTGAGGCTCTCGGTATCGCCCCCACCTTTGCGCTTTCCAGGTTCAGTCACACGAATGCAAACCATTTTCCCATTAAGCTGTTGATATTATACCACATTTACTTTTCGATGTAAAACATTTTTATCAGAAGTTCCTGTAAATTTTCTTCATCTACATAGAACTCATCGTGTTCTCCCTGCTTCATCTCTCCCTGCAGGTATTCCGTCTGATCTTCCAGGAACTCATACCGGCCGAGCTGATTGATCTGATCTGCACTCAGGTCCGTCGCCATATACGGTTCCAGCACCGGCTCCAGTACTTTATAGTAATCTCCCCCAGATCCCACTTTCTTTCGAATTGCCTGAATCAATGCCGGAATATACTGCATCTGCCGCTGCATACGGCCGTTGTTGCTTCCAAGGACGGTAATGTCTCTCTTCCGCACATACTTCTCTGCCTGCTCCCCGGTCAGAGTAATCGTCGCCCCCGCAGTAAAGGCAGGATCAATATCCGTATAATCTTCCGGAACCGTCAAGGTTACACCGCCGACCGCATCATTCAAAATAGAAATCGCCGACAGATTCAACGAGAGATATCCATCGATCGGCAAATCATACAGCAGCTCCGAGACGGTCTTTTTTGTCGCAAAACAGCTGCTCTGCACACCGTTTCCGTAAGCATACTGCGTCGCAATCTGCGCCTGAACCGTCGTATAATATTTTCCCGATACATCGAACAGATCCA
>CAVBNJ010000158.1:0-6550 GCA_963596755.1 bacterium | reverse complement strand
ATGTGTACTTGATTGCGCCTACCGGGAGATCCAGGTTGTCGCCGATGCGTACCGTTGTTCCAATCGTTACATTGTCATAAATCCATTTCGCATCAACTGCTGCCAGTCTGACACAGCCATGAGAACGCGGAGTTCCCAGTGCATCGAATTCAGAACCCTGAACAGTATTCAAATCTTCTGTCGAACTTGCTACTCCGTGGAAGTAAACCAGTCCGTAAATTCCGGTTACGTAAGGAGCCCAGCAGACGTAATCTTCGCCGGTCATCTTTTTCTTGGTCATTTTCCATTTTGTGGTGTAGGTTCCTGCCGCTGTATTGCTGATCGGATTTCCAACCGAGCAGTACATGGATTTGATCGGTGTATCATAAGCGCCTGTTGCGCTGTTGTAACCGTAAATGGTTACGCGGCCTTTGATACGGTCTACGGTGATGTACTTGGATGTCGGATTGAAGATGCTTGTCACATCATCCATCAGCGTTCCGTCTGCCTTGCGGTAACGGCGGTATTTTCCGATATACTCCCAGCCTTCCGTTACTTTACGGCCGGATGCATCGAATTTGTACTGTGTTCCGTTAATCGTAACGGTGCAGTCCTGATATCTGCCGCCCCAGCTTCTGAAGTAATACTGGGAACCGTTTAAGGTCAGCCACTCATCATGATACATGCCGCCCCAGCTCTTGAAGTAATACCAGTTTCCGCTGTGGTATACCCACTCGCTGTGTGCCATGCCGCCCCAGCTCTTCAGGTAATACCAGTTGTTCTGATGTTTTACCCAGCCGGTCATCATTTTGCCGTTTTCGTCCAGCATATACCAGTTGCTCTTGTAGTACAGCCAGCCAGCACCATGTTTGGTTCCATCAGAATTGAAGAAATACCAGGTTCCATTGATCTGTGCCCACTCGTTTTTGTACATGCCGCCCCAGCTCTTGAAGTAATATTTTCCATCGAGCCATTCGTTGGCATACATGGTTCCGTCAGCTTTCAGATAATAGCGGTTTCCTTTGTAGGTCAGCCAGCCATTGGTAAATTTCTTTCCGTTTCCGTCAAAGTAATACCAGACATTCGTCTTGGCGTCTTTTGCCCAGGCATTTTTGTAAGCGGCACCCCAGCTTCTGAAATAATAAGTATTGTCCAGCCACTCATTGGATGCCATCTGCGCATTATCTTTCAGATAATAGCTGTTTCCATTGTACTCCAGCCAGGTGCTCTTCAGCAGCTTGCCGTTGTCCGTACCGATCCAGTACCAGATTCCGTTTGTTTTCACCCAGCCGGTTTTGGTGGAAACTGCTCCGTCTGCACCTGCATAATAGTAATCACCATTGTATTCTACAACTGTGCTGACACGCATGCCGCCCCAGCTCTCGAAGAAATACGTCTTCCCGTTCTCTGTCAGAACGGTATCTTCCATATGGGCATCTTCGTGCAGATAATATTTCCGTCCGCCGTACTCATACCAGCCAACGCGTGCACCGCCCCAGCTGCGGAAGGAATACCAGTTGCCGTCGATGGATACCCAGCCGCCTTTTTTCTGGTTGCCTGTCTCCATCTCGAAGCTTCCATCTTTCAGATCGCCGTTAGTATCAAAGGATGCAGCTTTCAGGTAGTAAAGGCTGCCGGCTACTTTCTGCCAGCCGGAAAGAAGTTCTCCGGTTTCGGCATCTACCAGATACCATTTGGAACCAACGGTCAGCCAGCCTACCTTGTGGTCTCCCTGCTGATATACGTTGTGGTTTCCAAGGGATACGGTGTTATCTGCATTCAGATAGTAGGTGTGGGTTTCATTGTTTTCATCGGTTACAGTCTGGAAGCCTGCTGTTGTTACGCGGGCTCCGTCATCGCCGAACAGATAAACGTCATTGCCGACTTTCTGTGTTGTGCTGCAGATGGCATATCCATTTTCATCCGCATAATATTCTTTTTTGTTTTTATTGCTGTCTTCGATGGTGACAAGCTGATTTTTCTTCAGCTCCGGCAGGAAAACTTTTCCCTCGCAGATACCCTGCTGCATGGAACCAAATCCGTCTTTCGCAGGATCTTCCCCTTCTGTCTCGAAGTAATACGTTTCCGTCTTTCCGTCTTCATCGGTCATCTCTACTTCGCCGGTCAGCATATAGCCGTTCTCGTCGAATGCATAGTAGGCACCGTTGATTTCCATCACATCGTTTACAACAGCTTCTACGGTCTTGGTATCGTCATCAAGAACGCCATACTGAAACCGTTTCTGTCCATCTTTTTCAACGCTGTTCCAACCTTCCTTCAGACTGCTTACCTCCGGCGTTGGTGTTGCGCTTGGAGTTGGTGTCTCGGAAGGAGTAACACTCGGTGTTGGTGTTGCTTCAGGTGTTGCGGTAGGTGTCGCCTCAGGCGTTGCAGTAGGCTCTGCCGTCGGAGTCGGAGTTGCTGCCTCTTCCTCGCTCTGTGCCGCTGTATCGCTTTCTGAGTTCACCGGTAATGGACTTGTTTCTGTAGAAGCTGCATACGCGCCAACTGGTGTAACGCTTACCATCACGCCCAGCACGGCTGCTGCCAGAAACTTTCTTTTCATGCTTATTCATCCTCCCATTGTTTGCTCTTATACACTCTATAGATTACTACATTTTTCCATCTATTTCAAGTTTTCAGTCCGGAAAATACCTTACAAAATTCTTATGGATCTTTCTGTTTTTTCGGTCAGCTTTCAGATGCGCCTTTCTTTGGAACAGGAAAAAGCCTCCCGCTCCGGCTTTCTTGCCGGAACGAAAGGCTTTTCTTTTACTCGTTTACTGTTGTTGATCCATAGATCTCTGTCTGCAGTCTGGCGATGGTTGCGGAGAAATCCGGAACCAGCATCTCACCTTTGCTGGAGTACAGATCATCATACGGCACACGGCTCTGCACGATATCGTAGGACAGGATTGTCGGCAGTTCGCCGATCAGCGTCATCAGTGTGGACTGATCGATGTTGTGGGTGACGCTCGGAAGAATCGTATCGGCCAGGGAAGTCAGCTCTGTAACGCTTGCAGATTTCATCTTCTGCATCATCTTGCTTAAAACCTCTCTCTGACGCTCGGTTCTCTGGTAATCCGAGTTTCCGACGTAACGGATTCGCGCATACGCAACGGCCTGATAACCGTCTACGTGCTGATCTCCGCTTGTCGTATACTGATGTGCAGAGGCATCCACATTGCGGAGCTTGCACATTTCATTGACATAGTTGTTTGCCACACGAACTTCATCTGCACTCGGAGAAAGCTCGATGCCGCCGATATCGTCGATGATATCGATCATGGCGTCAAAGTCAACGCTCGCATAATTGTCGATCGGCAGTTTATAGTTGTCCTCGATCGTACGGACAACCAGCGGGCCGCCGCCGTATGCGCAGGCTGCGTTCAGTTTCTTCACGCCGACATCCGGAATGTTTGCATACAGGTCACGCATGAAGGATGTCATGTGAATCTCTTTTGTATCTTTGTTGATGGACATCAGAATCATGGAATCGGAGTTTCCGTACCAGGATTTATCGCGGCGGTCAACACCGATCAGAAGAATGTTGTAGACATTGCTGCTGTTCGGAAGCTCAATGTCCTGTGTCTCATTGATAATCTCAGACTGCAGTGCATCGGTCTCTTCTTCAGTCAGTCCCGTGCTCTCAGTCTCCACTTCTGTGGACTTATTGATTGTAATCTTGTCATCGCTCACGTAATTACTCTTGCTGTAATAGTGATTGATTACCGCATATACGCCAACGAGCACGATCAGCACAACTACAAGAAGAATCGTAAGGACATTGACCCAGCCGAATTTCTTCTTTTTCTTTCCGGACGAATGGCGTCTTGACGGCATTTCGTCCTCGTCATCATATTCTTTTCTCATAACGACCTCTTTCCTTTTCTTATTTTCCGGTATTTTCCAGCCGGATATCGTTTATAATATAGTCAAAAAACGGACTGCTGTCAAGTGCGCAGTCCGTTTTGTCTGTCTCTTATTTTTATTCTTCTTTTATTTTTTCTTACAGTTCTTCTCCGAGTCCTGTCTGGATGGAGTTGACCAGAAACTGCAAAGCTTCCTCCTCGTCTTCTCCCTCGCAGAACAGCTCAATTTCATCCCCGCATTTGACGCATGCACCAAGGACGCTCAAGACACTCTTTGCATTTGCTGTATTTCCGTTTCCATAGTGGAATGTAATGGATGATTTAAACTGCATTGCCTGTTTGCACAGTGTTCCCGCCGGGCGAAGATGAAGACCGGTCGGATTCTTCACGGTTACTTTTCCGCTTACCATTGGTTTCCCTCCTAATTTGTTCCTGTCGTTTTATTTGCTACTGCTTTTTCTTTAATATGGATCGTTGTCTTCACGCTGTCCACAAGTTCATAGCCGTCCGGCAGCGTGATTTTCACCGGTACTTCATAATCTCCGATGCCCATACCATTCAGGTCTACCGATGCCTCGATCTGGGAAACATCCAGTTTTGCCAGATTTTTATCCGATGCCTTGATGCGGATCGCAATCTGCGTCTGATCATACAGAACGGTGTAGCTGGACTGGAGATTGTTCGTTTCAATCTGATCGACATCCAGCTGGAATTCCCTGCTCTCGTTCGGCATAATCGTTACGTGAACGGTAACGGACGCGGACGAGCTGGAAGATACTTTCATGTCGGCCGTATCGGCGAGCACCTCGCTCAGATCTACGGTTGTCTCCACATCGGAGCGCTGGCCTGCAACCGAAGTATAATCTTCCGGAATTTCAATCGTGTTGCCTTCATCTGCCAGCTTCTGGAGAGCTTCTTCGGATCCTGCAACGGTAATCTCCTCCGGCGTCGTATAAACATTTTTGATCTGATATCCATCCGCCGGTGTTCCGCTGTACTGCGCATTTAGTTTAATACCGGATACACGGCGCCACAGCTCAATATCCACATCCACCTGCGGCGAGCCGCCGTCAAAGCTTAAAAATTCCATCTGGGATTCCGGCATCTCATCCTGGTTTTTATCGATAATCACCAGATCCGCTGTCACCGTTCCAGAGCTTCGCATATTCGTTACATCTACTTTAGCCACAACACTGCTGATCTTGTTGACCAGAGATGCCGGACCGGAAATCGTGATGCTTTCCGGATCGGAAGTCATCGTTCCTACTTCATAGTCTTTCGCCGGTTTCGTATTTCCCGCATCGATCGTGATTGGGAACTTTGCGCTGTCCACATCTTCGATTTCCACTGGAATTGTCGCCGTCACCGTGCTCAGTTTTTCCTGTTTTACCATCGAACATGTCGCCTTAATCGGCACGTAAACCGGGTTGGTATCCATCGTAACAATCTGCGTCAGATCCGCAGTGACCGTGATATCCGACGCTTTCAGGCGGCTGACAACGGAATTGTTGTCCGTAACCGTAACCGTGACGGTCTGGTACTCTTCTGCAATCTGATACGTTTTCTTTCCGGCAGCGATGTAGGCTTCATTCGTCACCTGCACCGGAACCTCAAACCGTTCTTTTACAATCGGATCATTGACACTGACTACGACATACCAGATCACAACTGCAATCAGCACGGAAAGAAGTTTCAGCGGGAGGTTGTTCAGAAGTTTTTCCAGAATTTTCTTTTTCATTTCTTCTCTCCCCCCACTTTCTGACGCATTCCGCGGATATGCCATCCTTTCTTTTCCTCCGGTTTTTTCGCAAGCTGCTGAATCTTATGCAGCTGCTCCCGAAGGTCGCTCGGTGTTACTGCCGTGTGGAGTTCTCCGCCGGAAGCGTACGATACGTTTCCGGTCTCCTCGGAGACAATAATGGTAAAGGAATCGGTCACCTCACTGATGCCGACGCCCGCGCGGTGGCGCGTTCCAAGATTCTTGTTCAGATCCATGTTGTCGGACAGCGGCAGATAGCATGTTGCTGCCGTAACACGGTTGTTCCGCACAATAACAGCTCCGTCGTGCAACGGCGTGTTGTGTTCAAAAATATTGATCAGAAGCTGGCTGGTCAGAACACCGTCGATCGGGATGCCGGTCTTCTCGTATTCTTCCAGTGTGATCGTCTTTTCAATGACAATGAGCGCTCCGGTCTTTACTTCTCCCATTTCAAAGCTGGCCCGCACCAGTTCGTTGATCGTTGCATCGCTGAACCGTTCATTTTCTTCCTGATTTCCTGCAAAGGAAATGGCAGACAGCGGGTTCTTCTCTCCGATCTGCTCAACCACTCTTCGAAGTTCGGGCTGAAAGATAATAACAACCGCTGTAATCGCCGCCCCTCCGATGTTTCCGAACAGCCACAGAATCGTCTGCATTTTCAGCACGTTTGCGATAATTACAAAGACGCCGATCAGGAAAATACCCTTCATCAGCGTATAGGCCTTGGTATTCTGCAGCCAGCGGATCAGGTGATAGACAAAAAACGCAATCAGCAGAATCTGCACAATATCAATCAGTTCAATTTGTTTTGGCAGCCCGTAATCTGCCGTTCTTGTGACAATCCAGTTCCACACGCCACGCACACTGTCACTTCCTTTCTTATCCCCGGGCCGGTTTTCTTCCAATTCTGAAAGATTCTTTTTTTAAAGATCCTTTAATG
>CAVBNJ010000157.1:0-6575 GCA_963596755.1 bacterium | reverse complement strand
CATCATTTCTGCCTTCCACTGACGTCTGTTTCCAGGGTGGCTTGGCATCCACATGACAATAATAAGCTTCCCGTTTAAAGTAAATGTAGGTTCAAAATAATGAGATCATCGAACATTCCAGGAAATTACATTTTTCTTCTTTTCTTTTCACATTTCGAATTATACGCTAAATCCTTTTTCTTTTCAAGTATTATTGCACAATTTCTTAAAAATATTCTAACAGTTTTTGTGTTAAATAATGATGCACACCATGCCGCCCCTGCTGTCGTTGACGATCTTCTGCATGGAATCCTGCAGTTTTGCCTGGCCGTCCTCGGTGATCTGGGCGATCTTGTTTCGGATACCGTCTTCCACGAGCTGCTCAACGGATTTTCCGAAAATATTTGTACTCCAGATTCCTTCTGGGCTCTTGGCGCTCTCCTTGATATAGGCGATCAGATCCTCCGCCTGCTGCTCACTGCCGACGATCGGCGCGATTTCCGTTTCGATATTTGCCTTGATCATATGAATCGACGGGCTGACTGACTTGATTTTTACGCCGTACTTGCTGCCCTGATGAATCACCACCGGTTCTTCAAGCTGAATCTCCTCTCTTCCCGGAATAACGACACCGTAGCCACAGCCGCGCACAGAATGAATCGCATCCTCAACTTTCCGGTATTCCTCCCGCTGTGCCGACAGCTCGCGGATCGTCTGCACCAGATCGTACTCACCGCGGATCGCAACACCGGCAAGCGTGCTCAGCATCTCGTAGTAATACTGCTCTTTTACCTCAACCCGTACCTTCACAATGCCTGTGGAGAGATCCAGTGACTGCAGCAGCGTCTGGCTCACATAATGGCTCGTAAGCTCTATTTTTCCGCCCGCGGCGTCCGCAAGGCGCATCACATTTCTGCACGATTCGCGGATATTCTGCAGAAGCTCCGCCTTCAGCGGATGATCATCCGCCAGAAGCTCCACCCATTTCGGAATATAAAATTCTATCTGCTGCAGCGGAAATTCATACAGAATTTTTTCCAGCATATGCAGAATGTCTTCTTTGCGGAGCTGGTCACAGTTGACCGCCATCGCGGACACGCCGTACTTTGCCTCCAGCTCTTTTACCTGGCGCTGTGTCTCCTCACGGTACGGCTTTTTCGCATTTACCAGAATCAGAAACGGCTTTCCCTGCTTTTTCAGCTCCGCCGCGGTCTGCTCCTCTGCCTGCAGAAAGTTTTCCCGCGGCAGCTCGCCGAACGAGCCGTCGCACGTTACCATAAGGCCGATCGTGGAATGTTCGGCGATGACCTTTTTTGTGCCGATCTCCGCCGCCTCGCAGAACGGAATGGCCTGCTCAAACCACGGCGTTTTCACCATCCGCTCCTTCTCGTTTTCGAGATTTCCCGCGGCATCCGGCACGAGAAAGCCGACACAGTCGATCAGGCGCAGCCGGATCGGATCGCCCTCCCCGAGCTGCAGCTCCACGGCATCTTTCGGCACAAATTTCGGCTCCACGGTTGTGATCGTCTTTCCCTCTCCGCTTAAGGGAAGGGCATCCCGCACCTCCGCCCGCTGTTTTTCCGCAAGCTCCGGCAATGCCAGCACTTCCAGGAAACGGCGGACCAGGGTGGACTTTCCCGTCCGCACCGGTCCCACCACGCCGATCAGAAACTGGCCTTCTGTTCTTTTCTGAATATCACGATATACCGAATATGCATCCATGCGCTGTTGTCCCCCTTTTCGTCTTCGTTGCTATGTACTGTTATATTCTATGTGCCGGCCGTCTCCCATAGCACCCCAAAACGCACTGTCATGCGCGCAAAAAAGGCACTGCCGCCCTTTTCAGACGCACAGTGCCTTTTCTATATCTCTTATTATTCGCTCAAAACACGCACAATCAGCTGTTTTTTCTCATGGCAGCCTCTACCACATGGCCTACCAGAACGGAAGTGGTAACAGATCCAACGCCGCCCGGAACCGGTGTGATCGCATCTACGATCGGCTCAGCCTTTGCGTATGCAACGTCTCCGCAGAGTTTTCCTTCTTCGTTTACGTTGATTCCGACATCGATAACAGTCTGTCCTGCGCGCAGATAAGTGTCATCCACAACGCCTGCACGGCCTGCTGCTACGATCACGATATCTGCCTCTTTTACTACAGACGGCATATCTTTCGTTCTGGTATGGCAGATTGTTACGGTTGCATTTTTCTTTAACAGCATCATGGCTGCCGGTTTTCCGACAACAAGGCTGCGGCCTACAACAACAGCTTTTTTGCCGGTGCAGTCGATGCCGTAGTGGTCGAGGATCTCCATGCAGGCCTGCGGCGTACATGGCGGGAAGCCCTGTTTTGTTCCGGCGAATACGCCTACCATGGAACCGTCTGTGATACCGTCAACGTCTTTTTCCGGAGACAGTGCTTTGATGACTGCTGCCTCGTCCAGATGTTTCGGAAGCGGACGGAAAATCAGAACGCCGTGGATGGAATCGTCTTTGTTTACTTTATCGATCGTTGCCATCAGCTCTTCCTGGGTAACGTCTGCCGGAAGAAGGAATTTCTCGTATGCAACGCCTAAGGTCTCGCAGCGTTTTGTTGCTCCTCTTTCGTAGGAGAGGTCATCCTCACGCTCGCCGACACGGATGATACCGAGGGTCGGTTTTACTCCTTTTGCTTCCAGCTCTGCTACATTTGCTTTGATTTTCTCATTTAATGCTGCTGTTACTTCTTTTCCTAATAACTGTTTTGCCATTTTCTTATCCTCCGCTTTTTTTCGTGGCATTTCCTGCCGCTTTTCAGGCTTTCAGTCTTCCCAGTACGCTCTGGAAAATCTCTTCTGCTTTTACGGTATAAACCGCGAGCATCTCATCGCATTTTTTGTTCAGTTCTTCTGCGTATTCCCGGTTCTTCATGGATTTTGTATTGATGTATACGTTCAGGGATGCGCCCTCTAAGGCTGCTTTGCAGAACGCTGCGCCGACGCCGGCATCACTGATGGCCAGTGCGGAACCTTTTGCTGCAAATTCCACGATCAGATCGATCGCTTCGCAGCATTTTTCCATGATTTCCATCGGTACAGAGCAGGCATCTTTCAGCACGCTCTCCATGACTCTTGCTTTTTCTGCCTTTTCTTCCTCTGTCTCACGCGGCATGCCGTATGCTTTGGAGAGCGGATCGAACACTTCCGCATCGCGCTCAATCAGGTGAAGCAGCTCGCCCTGAAGGGTGGTTGCTTTCTCCATCAGCTCTTTCATTTCTTCCTCAACATCCGCATATTTCTTTTTGCCGACCGTCAGAGCACCGACCATGTTGCCAAGTGCTGTTCCGACTGCGCCGACCAGTGCAGAAGCTCCGCCGCCGCCCGGAACCGGTGCTTTGGAACCAAGAACTTCCACAAATTCATTGCAAGGTACTGTTGAAAATCCCATTTCGTTTTCCTCCGCTTGTTTTTATGATAAAACTATTTTGCAGCAAGTGCCTTCAGCATATCGATTGTGACATCGCCGACGACCGCCATATCCTCTCCCTGCGTGAATGCAGCCGGAAAATTATCCGAGAAGAGAATCTGCGCGGACGGCGGGAACTCATCATCCCCTGCCCACAGAATCAGCCGTACAAAAAGGCCCTTCATAAACTCCAGCTCATAGCCGGCATCGCCGGATGAGATTGCCTGTGCACCGACACGCTCCATGATCTCGCGGAATTTGTCGAGCTTTCCGCCAAATCCAAAGGCAAGACGGAACAGACATCTTCCCTGGAACTGCTTGAAGTAAACCTCTCCCCACGGAATCTCCCGGTATGTCAGGAATTTTCCGGTGGATGGGGCAGCTCCGCCCTCGGTCAGATAGCGCAGCACCAGAATTTTCGCATTTGCTTTCTCCTCGAGCGGATACCAGCCGATCACCGGACCGTCTGTGCCGTCGTCTCCGATATGGCAGACGCTGTAATCCGGCCAGGAAACCTGGTAGGAAACGCCCATCAGGGTGACGGTGAACTGCTGTTTTTTTGCATCGTACGGAACGCTGCACCGGCTGGAAATCTCCTCCGGATCTGCATTCTGGTACACTTCCAGGTAATGCTCATACGGAATGCGCTCTTTGCTGTCTTTTTCGTAATTCAAGTCTACTGCCATGTGAATCCAATTCCTCTCAAAAAAGGTTCTTGCCTCCGTTTACACTTCCACAGACGGGAACATCGCCGTGTCGGTGTGCGGCAGGAAGCAGGCCGCTACAAATTCGTCCATGTACGTCGGTACGGTCGAGAGCTCCAGATACGTCATGTTCCGGGCCACCTCGTACGTCTTCTTCTCTGCCGCCGTCGATAAAAGCATCGAGTAAGCACCGGTCAGGGAAGAGTTGCCGATGTAACGGAATTTCTCGATCGGGATATCCGGGAACATACCGATGGTAACGGCATTTCTCATGTTGATGCCGCTTCCGATACCGCCCGCTACGTAAACTTCCTCGATCATGGAAACGTCCATGTCCAGATAGTTCAGCATGGTACGGATTGCTGAGAAAATCGCGCCCTTGGCACGGATAAAGTTGTCGATATCGACCTCTGTGATCTCGACATCGCGCACGCTTCCGGCCTCCTCCTCAAACGCAATGACATAGCTTCCCATGCCATATTTGTCGTGGCGGATTCGTTTGCCCTCACGGATAAATTTACCCTTCGGGTTGACCATTTTCGCGCGGAACAGAGCCGCAATCACATCGATAATACCGGAACCGCACAGGCCGATCGGCTTCGTGCCTTCATCTCCGATGACGTGGTACGACGGCTCCATCGTCTCCGGATCGATCGTACATTTCTCGATTGCACCGTCTGTCGCACGCATACCGCAGCTGATATCTCCGCCCTCGAAAGCAGGTCCTGCCGAGCAGGCACAGCTTACCATAAAGTCAGAGTTTCCAAACGCAAGCTCTCCGTTGGTACCAAGGTCGATGAAAAGGCTCATCTCCGGCCGGTTCCAGATCATGCTGACGAGAGCTCCGGCTGTGATATCTCCGCCGACGTAGCTTCCGATATTCGGTGCCAGAATGATGTGCGCATCCGGATGAATCGCGAGATTGACATCCGATGCAAAGAGTGAATTCGTCTTAAAGAAGGCAGGAATGTATGGCTCCATACGAAGCGGATCCGCATTGATGCCCATCATCAGATGCTCCATCGTGGTGTTTCCGGCGATCGCTGCACGGTAAATCTGTCTGCTGTTGATTTTTGCCGCGCGGCACATATTGGAAATCATCGGGTTTAAGGTTTCTTTGATGATTGCATTCTGCAGTCTCTCATGGCCGCCCGGTTTCTGGGACTCGATGATTCGGTTGATGACATCCGCGCCGTACCGGATCTGTCCGTTTCCGGAGGATGCTTTCGCAAGGATTTCTCCGCTTTGCATATCGACAATCAGCGCAGACACGGTTGTCGTACCGATATCGACGACAAGGCCGCCGACAACTGCTTTTTCTTCCATTGGAAGCATATCGTATAAAAAGACGTCGTTTGCCGTTGTGCGGACGACACACTGCACCTGGAAATGGGATTCCCGAAGGACATCCGGCATTTTTTTCAGCACAGAGTACGGAATCCGTACCCGATCAAGTCCGGTCGCTGCCTGTACGGCCCAGGTGACTCTCTCGTTGTCCGGCATCGTATCGTCGAGTGTCGGCTCTTCCATCGAGATCGTGATGACCTGCATGCTGTTTTTCAGCTCCAGACCGGCGTCTGTGATTTTCTTTTTGGTATCTTCAAAAATTGCAATTTCACTCGGTGAACTAAGGTCTGCCACTTTCATGCGGCTCCGGTATGCAGATGCAATATCCGGTACTTCGACCTCAACATCACCCTTTACGGTGCTGACGCACGCCAGCCGCCAGCCGTTCTGGTATTCTTCCTCGGAAATATGACGGGTCATTTTGGAATCCAGCTCGCCGCTCACGAGACGGACACGGCATTTTCCGCAGGATGCATTTCCGGAACAAGGCGCATCGATCGGCACATTGCTCTTCTGTGCAACTTCAAGAAGCCGCTCGCCCTCGGTTGCATAGGTGACTACCGGTTCTCCCTCTTCAAATCGAAAGGTTACTTTTGCCATATCTTGTAAATCCCCCAGTCGTATTTATTCTCCGCTGTTCTTTTTTTCCGCTTTTCTTTTATTTTTCTTTTATGATATAGAAAAACCCCCGACAGCACCGCAGGTTTTCGCAAACACTGCGGCACCATCAGGGGAAAACCTGCAAGAATTAAAGTTCCAGATAAGAATCTGCGTACAGGGTGTTGCCTTTGAATACGTCACAGGATTTGATGGTTTCCATCAGTCTGAGGTCATTCGGGTTAACGATGGCGCTGGTCAGACCCTGCATCATAGCCATAGCTACGAGTGCGGAATCCATGATCGGACGGATGTTTTTCGGCATACCGTTGGAGTTGTTGGAAAGTCCGCCGGTAGAATTCAGTCCCATATCGCTGAACATCTTGATGCACTCAAGAACTTCCATCTGTTTGTCCTGCATTCCTTTTACAACCAGGAACAGCGGGTCAAACCACAGATCGGTCGGCTCCATACCATGCTCCATACCTCTTTCCAGAAGGGTCTG